>JAUNBO010000143.1:0-2801 GCA_030527065.1 Bacillota bacterium
CACACCGCTCTTGGGCAGAGGAACTCCTTCCGGAGGCTTCACGCCGCTCTTGGGCAGAGGAACTCCTTCCGGGGGCTTGATTCCCGTCCTGGCGGCGGCAGGACCTTCTCCCGGGACGCTCCTGGAGGTCCCGGCCTTGCTCTTTGCCGTACTGCGTTCCTGGGCCTTCAATATCACTGCGGCCTGCTTCACCACCCGAGCTTCTTCGGTCTCCTGCTTTACTTCCTGCTCTTTGGGCTTCACCTTCACGATCTTCGTCTCAGCCTTCTTCCGGCTGTGAAGAATGGTATTCCGTATGGCCTTGGCCTCCATTTCGGAAAGTGTGCTTGTGGAAGCCTTCACATCATAGCCCAGGGCCCTGGCCTTGCTTACCAGTTCCTTCCCTTCCATATCCAATTCCTTTGCCAGTTCGTGCACTTTCACCTTTATTTCGCTCATGAGCACACCTCCTTATCGATTTCCTCTCTGATGGCCCTGGCCAGGCCTGCGTCCGCAATGCCGAAGACGCCGCGGTTATCCATCCCCACCGCCAGGGAAAGCTCCTCTTTGGTTCCCCAGGTCCGGACTGCCACGTTGCAGTCCTTCGCCGCCCTCCGGCAGCTTTCTCCGGTGGAGTCGGAAAGGTCTCCGGCCAGGAGCAGCAGTCTTACCCTGCCCCGCTCCATACCGCTTACGCAGGCGTTATATCCCGTCATAAGCTTCCCGGACTTTCTCGCAAAGCCCAAATAGCTATGAATCTTTTTCCTCATACGATAACAATTCTTCCCGCAGCGCATTCAGCTGCTCCTGAGAGATCTCTCCTCCCAGATTTCTGGCGATGGCTTTCTTTTTCTGCGCCTTGTCCAGGCACTCGCTTTTAGGGCATAGATATGCGCCCCGGCCGTTGGCCTTTCCCGTGGGGTCCGGCAGCACCTGCCCCTCCGGCGTCAGCACCAGGCGCAAAAGCTCCTTTTTCGGCTTGGATTCCATGCAGCCGATGCACCTTCTCATGGGGATCTTTTTAGTTTTCATCGGTCTGCTCTTCCCCGGCGTCTTCCGCTTCTGCTGCGTCAGAGCCTTCTTCGCTTTCCGGAGCTTCTGCTTCTGCTTCCGGGCTTTCGCCGTCCTCCGGAAGCCCATTCTCCTCCTCCGGCAGAAGTTCGGCTTCGTTCTCAGCGGCGTCTTCCTCCGCAGCGTCCTCTTCTTCCTCTCCGTAGTACTGAGTATGGCTCTTGATATCTATCTTCCAGTTGCACAGCTTTGCGGCCAGACGCACATTCTGCCCCTCTCTCCCTATGGCGAGAGAAAGCTGATAATCCGGCACCACTACGGTGGCCGCCCGTCCTTCCTCCGCCGGGATCACCGCTTCCACCTTGGCGGGGCTCAGGGCGCTGCTGATCAATTCCTGAGGGTCTTCGCTCCAGTTGATGATGTCTATTTTCTCCCCGAAGAGCTCATCCACCACAGCCTGCACCCGGGAGCCTCTGGCCCCTACGCAGGATCCCACCGGGTCCACGCTCTCGTCGGCGGTGTACACGGCGATCTTGGTTCTGGAGCCGGCCTCTCTGGCGATGCTGCGGATCTCTACAATACCCTCCTGGATCTCCGGCACCTCCAGCTCAAAGAGCCGCTTCACAAGGCCCGGATGGGAACGGGAAAGATACACCTGGGGGCCCTTCGTGGTCTTCTTCACGTCCATGATGTAGACCTTCAGCCGGGTGTTCACCACATAGCGCTCCCCCCGGACCTGCTCGTTGGCGGCCAGGATGCCTTCCGTCCGGCCGATGTTGATGAACACGGTCTCGTTGCTGATGCGGTGGATCATGCCCGTGATGATGTCTCCCTGGCGGTTGATGTAATCGTCGTATATCATGCCCCGCTCCGCTTCCCGGATGCGCTGCACCACCACCTGCTTGGCGGTCTGGGCTGCGATGCGGCCGAAATCTCTGGGCGTCACCTGATACTCCACAATGTCTCCCAGCTCATAAGCGGGGTCGTAGGACTGGGCTTCCTCAAGGGAGACTTCCACAAAGGGGTCCAGCACTTCCTCCACGATCTCTTTCTGACGGAATACATCTATATCTCCGCTCTCTTTATCGATGTTCACCCTTACGTTCTGAGAGGTGCCGTAATTCTTTTTATACGCCGATACCAGCGCAGATTCGATGGCCTCTATGAGAAGGTCCTTCGATATCTCCTTTTCGTATTCCAGATCTTCCAGCGCCTCGATAAACTCTCTGTTCATGCTTTCCTCCTTCAATATTTTGTCCTCCGGCAGGCGGTTCCGGCAGACGCCTCCGAAAATGTCTTTCCATTAAAAAACCACTGTCAGCTTTGCCTTTGACACCTTTTCCCGCGGGATCTCCAGAGGGCCTTTTCCGGCTCCCGTATCCAGCAGTACTTTTCCTTCTTCCAGTCCCAAAAGCCGCCCTGCCAGCGCCTTCTTTCCATTCATGGGCTCGTACAGCTTTACCTCTATATCTTCTCCCGCAAAGCGCAGATAATCCCTCTCTGTCAGCAGGGGCCGGTCCAGGCCCGGGGAGGAGACCTCCAGGTAATAATTCTGCTCTATCAGGTCCAGCTCATCCAGCCTTTCGCTGAGAAAGCGGCTCACCTTTTCGCAATCCTCCGTGCCGATATAGGGAGGCTTTTCTCCGCCCTCTTCCCAGGGATATTCAATGAATATGCGCAAAAACCAGTCCTTGCCCTCTTTTTTGAATTCCACCCGGAAAAGCTCGTAACCGTTTTCCTGCAAATAGGGGAGAAGCTCTGTCTTTACCTGTTCGGCGACGCCGCCTTTGGCCATTCCTTTTTCCTCAAAA
>JAUNBO010000143.1:2901-4527 GCA_030527065.1 Bacillota bacterium
TTCTTTGCGGCGCTCACCGCCGTGGGGTCCTGGATCGCCATCCCCCTGCCCTTCACTCCGGTGCCCGTGGCCCTGGCCTCCATGGTCCCGTCTCTGGCCGGGGCTCTGCTGGGGGGAAAATACGGCGCTCTCAGTATGGCGGTCTACGCCCTTCTGGGAGCGGCGGGAGTCCCCGTGTTCCACAATTTCACCGCAGGCCCCGGCATCCTGGCAGGGCCTACCGGCGGCTACATCGCCGGCTACATCGCCTCCGCCTTTTTGTGCGGCCTTTTGCTGGAGGGCCCATTCCGAAAAAAAGCCGGCAGCTTCTGGGTGCCGGCAATCTCCATGGCCCTGGGCCTGGGGGCCTGTTATCTGCTGGGAAGCCTGTGGTTCATGTATTCCACCGGAACGGGCCTTGTCCCCACCCTGGTTCTGTGCGTGTTCCCCTTCCTTCCCGGAGACGTTTTGAAAACCGCCGCCGCCGTCCTGCTCTTCCGGCGGCTGAGGCCGGTGCTGCAAAAGCGCCTTTGAGCCTGCGGCGGAGCCGGAGTATCACCTCGCCTGCGGCAGAGGCGGAAGGTCTCCGCTCCGGCGTTTTCGCCCGGGTCCTTTTCGCTTCCAAAGCCCTTACAGCCGTATGCTCACCTCGCCGGAGGAAAGGGCCTCTTCTGTGCCGTCCTCATAGCGGACCAGCAGCCGGCAGCGTTCGTCCACCTCCAGGGCCAGGGCTTTCCTGCTTTCCTCTCCCCGCAGCACCAGCACCTCCCGGCCCGGCAGCAGAGAGCGTTTCCGGTAAGGCTCCAGAAAGGTCTTTTTTTCCAGTTCCAGATAATAAGCCCAAAAGCGTTTCAGGATCTCCGCCGTCAGACGGCTCCGGGCTTCCCGGGGCGGCTCTTCATTTTTGAAAAGAGCTCCCGCCACGTCCCGGAGCTCCCGGGGAAAGCCCCGCTCCGGCTCCCGCAGGTTGACCCCGATTCCCAGCACAGCATATTCCAATGCGCCGCTCTCCAGGTCTGCGGCGGCCTCCGTCAATATGCCGCAGACCTTCCGGCCTTCCCGCCATATATCGTTGACCCATTTGATTTCCGCCCTGCCGCCGGCCAGAGCTTCCACCGCTTCGCACACCGCCACGGCGGCGGCGGTGGTGATGAAAATGGCCTCCTCCGCCCTGCACCGGGGACGCAGCAGCAGGCTGAAATAGACCCCGCTTCCGGCAGGGGCGAAAAAGCTGCGTCCCAGCCGCCCCTTCCCGCCGGTCTGGGCCTCCGCCGCCAGCACCGTCCCTTCCGGGGCGCCTGCCGCCGCCAGAGCCTTCAAGTCGTCATTGGTGGAGCCGGTGACCGGCACCGCCCGTATCTGAAAGGGGCTGTCCGCCCCCAGATACCGGGCGATGCTCCGGGGGGAAAAGACCTCGCTGCCGGGGGCCAGGCGGTAGCCCCGGTTGCTGACGGCGTCTATCCGGAAGCCCTCTTCCCGCAGGGCTTCCACTCCTTTCCAGACGGCGGCCCGGCTGACTCCCAGCCGCCGGGCCAGCTCCGCCCCGGAAAGATAGACGTCCCTCTGCTCTTCCAAAAGCGCCAGCACCTGGTCTTTCACTTTCATTTTCTTCCCTCTTTTCGTTACTGTTCAAGGTGCGCCAGGGGG
>JAUNBO010000144.1:0-2532 GCA_030527065.1 Bacillota bacterium
GCAGACTTTTTTCTCTCTTATGCCGTGACCTCCGCCGCCAGGGCTTCTGCTGCGGCTGGCGCTTCGGTTCCGGCCGCCGCCTTCCCCCCCTGCACCGCCCTCAGGCTGACGTCCACGCTGAAGGTCTTCCTCTCCTTATATTCCTCCTGCTTGCCCTTGTTCCAGCTCTGCACGGGCCGGTGGAAGCCCACCACCCGGGTCCAGACCTCCGCCTCCTTGCCGCAGGTGGGGCAGGTGAAGTTTTCCCCTGCCAGATATCCGTGATCCGGGCAGATGGAGAAGGTGGGCGTGACGGTAACGTAAGGGATGGACGTATTCTCCATGATCTTCTTTATGAAGGTCTTGCAGGTCTCCACATCGTCTATCTTTTCTCCCAGGAAACCGTGGAACACCGTGCCGCCGGTGTAGGCGGTCTGCAGCTGCTCCTGAAGCTCTATGGCCCGGAAGATATCCTCTGTGGCTCCCACGGGTAGCTGGGTGGAATTGGTGTAGTAGGGCTCGTCCACGCCGGCGGCGATGATGTTGGGGAACAGCTTTTTATCCAGCCGGGCGAAGCGGTAGCTGGTGCCCTCCGCCGGAGAGGCCTCCAGATTCCAGAGGCTTCCCGTTTCTTCCTGGAACAGCCGGATGACCCGGTTCATGAAGTCCATGATATCCACGGCAAAGGCGTGGCCTTCCTCCGTGGTCAGGTCCACTCCCAGCAGATTGAGGCAGGCCTCGTTCATGCCGTTGAGGCCGATGGTGGAAAAGTGGTTGTGGAAGTAGGAGCCGGTGCCGTCCTTCACCCGCTGCAGATAGTAGCGGGAATAGGGGTAGAGGCCCACCTCCATGTATTGCTCCAGCATGTCCCTCTTCAGCTCGCAGATCTCCCTGCCGTATTCCATCAGCTTTCTCACCTGGCGCTTGAACTCCGAAACGTCCTGAGAGGTGTAGCCGATGCGGGCCATGTTCAACGTGACCACGTTGATGGAGCCGGTGAGGGGGTTGGCCCCGAAAAGGCCTCCGCCCCGGCGGCGCAGCTCCCGGTTGTCCAGCCGCAGGCGGCAGCACATGGAGCGGATATCCTCCGGCGAGAGGTCCGAATTCATAAAATTGGCGAAGTAGGGCGTGCCGAACTTTCTGGTCATTTCCATGATCTTGTTGGCCGCCTCGGACTCCCAGGGGAAATCCTCCGTGATGTTCACCGTGGGGATGGGGAAGCTGAAAATACGGCCTGCCCCGTCTCCCTCCATCATCACCTCGCTGTAGGCGATGTTGAACATATCCATTTCCTTCTGGAACTGGCCGTAGCTCTTGTCCATCATCTTGCCCCCCACGATGGCCGCCTGATCCTTCAGGAGCGGATGGGGTGCGATGTCCAGGGTGATGTTGGTGAAAGGCGTCTGGAAGCCCACCCGGGTGGGGATATTCAGGTTGAAGATGAAGCGCTGCATGGCCTTCTTCACCTGCTCGTAGCTGAGGCCGTCGTAATAGATGAAGGGAGCCAGATAGGTGTCTATGCTGGAGACCGCCTGGGCCCCCGCCGCTTCTCCCTGCAGGGTGAACAGCAGATTCACCAGCTGCCCCAGAGCCGATTCCAGGTGCTTGGGAGGAGTGGACTCCACCTTGCCTTTTGCGCCCCGGAAGCCCCTCAGCAGGAAATCCTCCAGGTCCCAGCCGCAGCAATAGGGAGCCAGCAGGCCGAGATCGTGGATGTGCAGGTCTCCCCGGACGTGGGCGTCCCGCAGCTCCTTTCTGTATACCTTGTTGAGCCAGTATTTCTTGGTGATCCCCTCCACGATGTGGTTGTTCAGGCCTTGAAGGGAATAGCCCATGTTGGAGTTCTCATTGACCCGCCAATCGTCCAGGGAGACGTATTCGTCTATCATCTGCTCTGCGTCCATGAACAGGTTGTTGCTGTTCCGCAGCTCTTCTCTCTTTTTTCTGTACAGGATATACGCCTTGGCGGTTTTGGCGTGGCCCTCTTCCATGAGGATCTTTTCTACAATATCCTGGATGTCCTCCACGCTGGGGATGCTGGCGCCGTAGCTCTCGTTGAGGACGCCCTCCACCAGTCCCGCCAGCCGCCGGGCCTCTACCTCGTCGCTGCCGCCCACGGCCTGGGCGGCGGCAAAGATGGCATTCTTGATCTTTACCAGGTTGAAATCTACAATTTCTCCGTTCCTCTTTTGAATCTTGCTTACTGCCATCTTATTTCCTCCCTATATGCTATCGTCGTCAGCTGCCCTGTCTGCATGAACGAAGGGCCGGCCATCAGCTTGTCCGTCTGCGTGAGCAAGGGGCCGGCCGTCAGCTTGTCCGTCTGCGCGGGCAAAGGGCCGGCCGTCAGCCGCCCCGCCTGCGAATTTCCGCCGCTGACCTGTGCAAGAAATCCGGGAATCCCTGATTTACAGGTTTCTACTGCCTGTTGTTGTCGGGCGAACTTACTTGCACTACATATAGTATCTCTTCTCAGGAGGAATTGCAAGAGAAAAATATACTTTTTGACAATAAATTTGCCCGTCTTTTTTCAATTTTGTTACTCAATTAAAA
>JAUNBO010000144.1:2632-4282 GCA_030527065.1 Bacillota bacterium
GCCGTATCGAAGAGCGCCTGCACCTCTTCGGAAGCGCCGCCCCGGGCCCGGGACGCCAGGACCCCCGCCAGCATTCCCACCACAAAGCCGGGGATGATCTCGTAGATGCCCGTGGAGGAGGACAGGAACGCCAGCCACAGGGCGTCCGCCGCACTGCCGGCCACAATGGCCGCCACGGCGCCGCCGAAGGTGAAGCGCCGCCAGAACAGGCTGAGGATCACCGCCGGGCCGAAGGCCGAGCCAAAGAGGCCCCAGGCATTTTCCACCAGACTCATGATGCTGCCGGAGTCCGGGTCCTTGGCGATGAGCATGGCGGCCACGGCCACGGCCACCACCACCAGGCGGCCCACCCACAGCATTTCTTTATCTGAGGCCTGCTTGCGGAACACGGGCTTATAGACGTCGCTGGCAAAGGCCGAGGCCGACATGAGAAGCTGGGAATCGGCGGTGGACATGGCCGCCGCCAGGATGGCGGACAGCAGCAGTCCGGAAATCACGCCGGGGAATATGCTCCTCACCATGTTGATGAAGACCAGGCTGGTATCGTCCAGCTCTCCCATCATCACTCTGCCTACCAGGCCCACCGCCACGGCGAAGATCAGGATGAGGCAGGTCCAGGTGGAACCGATGATACGGGATCTCTTTACATCCTGGGGAGACCTGATGGACATGAAGCGGATGATGATATGAGGCATGCCGAAATAGCCGATGCCCCAGCCCAGGCCGGACAGGATCTCCGAAACGCTGCCCCACTCCCAGACGCCTCCGGGCAGCAGGTTGAAATAGTTTGCCTCTACCCCGGCGGCGGCCATGCCGCCGTCCATGAGGAAAAGGGCTACCAGAGGGGTCAGCATGAGGGCCGCCAGCATAAGCAGCCCCTGGAAGAAGTCCGTCCAGCAGACGGCGGAAAAGCCGCCGAGGAAGGTGTAGCCGATGATGATGGCCGCCGCCAGATACATGGCCGCATCTACACTCATGCCGATGACCGTATTGAACAGGATGCCGCAGGCTTTGATGCTGGAGGCCGCATATATGGTGTATATAATAAGGAAAAGAATGGCGCAGATGATCTGGAGAGCCCTGCTGGCGCTGAGGAAGCGGTTGGTCAGATATTGGGGCAGGGTGATGGAATCCTTTGCCACAATGGAAAACCGCCGCAGCCTGGGCGCAATGAAGAACCAACTCAGGACCGTGCCTATGGCCAGGCCTATGGCGATCCATGCGCTTCCCATGCCGAAGGCGAAGACCGAGGCCGGAAGCCCCATCAGCACCCAGGAGCTCATGTCCGACGCTCCGGCGCTGAGAGCCGCCACCAGGCCGCTCATCTTCCGGCCTCCCAGAAAATATTCCTTTTCTCCGGCGTTTTTGGACCTGGCAAAGAAATAGATGCCTATGGCCAGTACAAAGACAAAATAAATAATGAATACGACTACCTCTGTTACGATCATTTCTCCCTTTCCTATCCTTCCGTTTTAGTGCGGTTTGCCCGGCCCTCCGGCGGACTCGCCGGCCTTCATTATATTACAAAAGTTTTTCAGATACAATCAAAATACTTGTATTCTTTTCCTCTTTTTCTTTTACAGTTACTTTTCAAAGGGCCTTTCTGAATCGTTTTCCATTTCTTTGGCATACTAATGCCGAGGTGATGAA
>JAUNBO010000003.1:0-2446 GCA_030527065.1 Bacillota bacterium
TCCGGCATGGGGCGGATCTCCCGCCGGTAAAGATACACAAGGAAAAGAGCGCTGGCGGGAACGGCGATGATCTCCGCCAGAGGGAAGGAGGCGAAGATCCAGGGCAGGCCCGCCACAGAGGCCAGGAGCCAGGCCAGAGGCAGCACACAGACCAGCTGCCGCATAAGAGAAACGATGAGGCTCATGAAGCCGTGGCCCGTTCCCTGGAACATGGTGGAGCAGATGATGCCGAAGGCGGCGGGAAGGAAGCAGAGACTCAGGATGCGGAAAGCGTCCACTCCCAGCTCCATCATCGCATCGGTGGCGTTGAACAGGATCAGCAGCTCCCGGGGGAAGAGCTGGAACACCAGCAGCCCCGCCCCCATCATGCAGCAGGCCGCAAGGAGAGCCCTCTTGAACGCCTTCATCAGCCGGGCCTTTTTCCGGGCGCCGAAATTGTAGCCGAAGATGGGAAGGGCCCCCTGGGTAAGGCCGAAGCAGGGCATGAAGATGATGGACTGCAGGCGGAAATAGACCCCCAGAACGGAGACTGCGGCGGCGGAATACTCCACCAGGATCTTGTTCATGCAGCCTATGACCACAGAGCCTATGGATTGCATCAGAATGGCCGGGAGGGCCACTATGTAAATGCTTTTCAGCGTTCCCAGCTCAGGCCGGAAGCCCCGGAAGCCTATCTTCACGTCGTACTTCTTTCCGAAGAAGAAAAACAGGGCCATGATCATGGTGACCAGGTCTCCTATGGTGGTGGCCAGGGCGGCCCCGGCCACGCCGAGGGCGGGAAGGCCCAGGAGGCCGAACATGAGGACCGGGTTCAGGCAGGTCTTTATCACCACCCCCACGATGGTGCAGATGAAAGGATAGAGCATGTTGCCCGTAGCCTGCAGGATCTTTTCCAGGCTCAGATACACCATGAGGAACAGGGAGCCGGTGCAGAGGATGGTGCAGTAGGGGATCCCGAAGGACAAAATGGCCGGGTCGTCGGTGAAGTACGCCAGAAACGGCCTGGTGAAAAACAGGCCGAAAACGGCGAACAGGAACCAGCTGAAAAAGGAAAGCAGGAAGCCGTGGGTGGCGGCCTTGTTGGCGTCGTCGAAGCGCTGAGCCCCCAGGCGGCGGGCGATGAGGGAATTGACGCCTACGCCGGTACCGGCCCCCAGGGCGATGAGCACCATCTGCACGGGAAAGACCAGGGTGATCCCCGCCAGAGCGTCCTCCCCCAGCTTCGCCACAAAAAAGCTGTCTATGATATTGTAACACGCCTTTACCGTCATGGAGACGATGGGCGGAAGCGCCATGGCGAACAGCAGCTTTCCTATGGGCATGGTCCCCATTTTATTCGATGGGATTTTTTCTTCTTGTCTTTCAAAACTGTCCATAATATGATAACATATCACTATAAATATTTTTGCGCAAGAGGAAAACACCAGAAAAAGAAAGAAGAGAGCACCGGAAAGAGAAAGAAGGGGGAAAGGGATCATGAGAAAGAGAAAGACATTTGCCGTCCTGCTGGCGCTGGTTCTGGCGCTGACAGGGGCCATGCCGGCCTTCGCAGCCCAGGGGGACAGCGACGAACTGGCGGCGGCCATCACCTTTGTGAAGGGCATAGCGGAAATCCCGGAGGCATATTCGGAATTTCAGTCCTATAACTACATTTATGAGAATGAAGAGGGAGAGAGCGTCAGCGTCTGGTCCCTGGAATGGTTTTCTCCGGACGGAAACGGCTATGCCGCTGCGGAGGTAGAGGCGCCGGACCGGCTCCTGGGCTACTATCAGGGCGACTGGACCCAGGAAGAAAGCGCCCTGGCCCGGGTGAGCCGGGCCCAGGCCCAGGAGACGGCGGAGGCCTTTTTGCAGAGAGCCCTGCCGGAGCTGGCGGGGGACATGAGAGAGGTGGACGGGGCCCAAAATGCCGCCAACACCTACTCCCATCAATTTTCCTACCAGCTGTATGCTCCGGGAACGGACATTCCCGTACAGTTTTTAAGGGTGGAGATCTGGGTGGACCGCCATTCCGGCATAGTCACCGAATATTATTACGACGGGCCCCGGGGCGGCAGGAGCCTTCCCGCCCTGCCTGAAAGCAGCGGCGCCATAGAGGAAGGGGCGGCTATGGAGGCCTATCTGTCCGCCTTTTCCCCGGTGCTGAGCTACCGGTCCGATTACGATTATGAAGAGAAAACATTGACGGTCTTTCCGGTCTACAGCCTGAGAGGAGGCGGTCACATAGACGCCTTTTCCGGCCAGGTGACGGAGCTCTACACCGGCTCCGGGGACCTGGGCCTTGCCGGCAGCGGGGCTGCCGAAGCAGAGACGGCGGCAGACAGCGAAGAGGGCAGTTTTACGCCGGAAGAGCTGGCGCAGATGGATGCGGTGGCGGGGCTCCTGTCCCAGCAGGCCGCAGAGCGCCGGGCGGCGGAGCAGGTGCCGGGGCTCTCTTCCGCCGACC
>JAUNBO010000003.1:2546-20456 GCA_030527065.1 Bacillota bacterium
GAGCAGCACAGCTGGTATCCGGCTGCGGAAGAAGAGGGAAAGACCTGCCGCCTCTATTATGCGCGCCAGGCCAACGGGATCCCCTTTGAGGACAACGGCATTTCCGTTTCCCTCAACCTGACCACGGGAGAGGTGGTGGATCTGTACTGCACCTGGTACGACAAGGCGGAGTTCCCCGGAGTGGAGGACGTGATGGGGCAGGAAGAGATTTTCGCCGCCATGGCGGAGCAGGGAGAATTCGCCCTCAGCTACATCCTCACGGGACCGGAGGAAGCGGCCCTGGTCTGGAGCTTCCTGGACGCAACGGCGGGAGCCATTTTCGACCCTTATACGGTCCAGAGGCTGAACTACGACGGCACCGTCTACACGGAGGACCTCCTGCCTGCCTACCCGGACCTGGAAGGTCACTGGAGCCAGGCCCTGGTGCAGGAGCTTCTGGCCAACGGCTACTACATCAGCGGCGGGGAGGATGAAAATTTCTATCCCAATGCCGCTGTCACCCAGAAGGAATTCCTCCGCTACCTCATGGGACGGACCATGTCCTATGCCGGGGATGAGGACTTTTACGAATACCTGGACCGGGAGGGCATACTGCCGGCGGCGGAAGCGGCGCCGGAGCAGGTGGTGACCCGGCAGGAGGCGGCCCGTTACATCATCCGGTTCATGGGGCTGGAAAAGGCGGCTGTCCATCCGGAAATCTATCAGCATCTGTTTGCGGATCACGTGGCTCCCGAATACGTGGGCTACGCCTCCATCTGCCAGGCCCTGGGCATCATACAGGGCAGCGGGGACAACAGGTTCAACGGCCAGTCCACCATGACCAGGGCCCAGGCCGCCGCCGCCATTTACAAGACCCTGCAGGCACAGTAAAGAAACCCTTGCGAAGCTGCGTCCCGGCGGCGCGGCTCCGCATCATTTTTGAAGGAGCATTTTGTGAAAAAATTAGGCATTGACGTAGGATCCACAACGGTAAAACTCATATTGCTGGACGAAAACGACGAGATCCTGTTCAGCCGTTATGAACGGCATATGTCCAACGTATTTGAAAAGGTGACTCAGCTGACGGAGGAGCTTTGCCGCGCCTGGCCGGGGGAAGAGGTGTACGCCGCCATCACCGGCTCGGGAGGCCTTGCCCTGTCGGAAATGGTGGATGTTCCTTTTGAGCAGGAGGTGATCAGCTGCAGTGCGGCGGTGGACCGGCTGATCCCGGAAACGGACGTGGCCGTGGAGCTGGGGGGAGAGGACGCCAAAATCACCTTTTACGGGGCTACGGTGGAGCAGAGGATGAACGGCACCTGCGCCGGCGGCACCGGGGCCTTCATAGACCAGATGGCCATTTTGCTCAACACCAACGCCGCCGGCCTCAACGAGGCCGCAAAACAACATAAGCTCATCTATCCCATCGCCGCCCGCTGCGGCGTGTTTGCCAAGACCGACATCCAGCCCCTCATCAATGAAGGCGCAGCCCTGGAGGACCTTGCCGCATCCATTTTTCAGGCGGTGGTGAACCAGACCATCAGCGGACTGGCCTGCGGCAGGACCATCCGGGGGAACGTGGCCTTTCTGGGCGGCCCCCTCTTCTTCCTGTCGGAGCTCCGGAAGCGCTTTGTGGAGACCCTGGACCTTGCGCCGGAGGAAGTGATCTTCCCGGGCAATTCCCAATACTTTGTCGCCATGGGGGCGGCCCTGCTGGCCCCCAAATATGAGATCCGCTCCATAGATTCCATCCTGATCGCCCTGAAAAAGGCCGGCAGAGAGAATCTGTCAGAGACCAGGCACCTGGAGCCCCTGTTCCGGGACTTCCAGGATTTTGAGCAGTTCCGCCGCCGTCACGGCAGGGACAAGATGAGACGCCAGGACATCCGCAAGGCCCGGGGACGGGTCTATCTGGGCATAGACGCAGGCTCCACCACCACCAAGGCTGCCCTCATAGACGAGGAAAACCACCTGCTCTATTCTTTCTACCGGAACAACGAGGGGAAGCCCATAGAAGCCACCATGGCCATGCTGCGGGAGCTCTACAGCCTGCTGCCCTCCGGGGCCGTCATTGCCAACTCCACGGTGACCGGCTACGGCGAGGGGCTCATCAAGGGGGCTTTTTCCGTGGATATGGGGGAGATAGAGACCATGGCCCACTACCGGGCGGCCAACGAGTTCCTTCCCGGGGTGGATTTCATTCTGGACATAGGCGGCCAGGACATGAAGTGCATGAAGATAAAGGACGGGGCCATTTACAACATCATGCTCAACGAGGCCTGTTCTTCCGGCTGCGGTTCTTTTCTGGAGACTTACTCCCGTTCTGTAAATATGGACGTGAAGGCCTTCGCAAATGAGGCCCTCTTTGCGAAAGCGCCGGTGGACCTGGGGACCCGCTGCACTGTGTTCATGAACTCCAAGGTGAAGCAGGCCCAGAAGGAAGGGGCCACCATAGGGGACATCTCCGCAGGGCTTTCCTATTCTATAGTGAAGAACGCACTGTATAAGGTGATAAAGCTGCGGGACCCGGAATTGGCGGGGGAGAAGATCGTGGTCCAGGGGGGGACCTTCCTCAACGACGCCGTGCTCCGGAGCATGGAGCGCATCATCGGCCGGGAAGTGGTCCGGCCGGACATCGCAGGCATCATGGGCGCTTACGGAGCCGCCCTCATCGCCAGGGACAACTATGTGGAAGGGACGGAGTCCGCCATTTTGCAGCCCAGGGATATGGACTGCTTCACTGTGGTCAACTCCCATACCCGCTGCGGCGGCTGCGAGAACAACTGCCTGCTGACCATCAATAAATTCCGGGACGGCAGCCGTTTCGTCACGGGGAACCGTTGCGAGAAAGGCGTGGGAGGGGAGAAGAATCCCACGGAGATGCCCAACCTCTTCGAGTATAAATATAAGCGTCTGTTTTCTTACTACGAGCCCCTGGAGGAGGCCTACGCCCCCCGGGGCGTGGTGGGGATCCCCCGGGTCCTGAATATGTATGAAAATTACCCGTTCTGGTTCACCTTTTTCACCAGGCTGGGCTTTCGGGTGGTGCTGTCGCCGTCCTCTTCCAAGCAGATATACGAGAGCGGCATGGAGACCATCTCTTCCGATACCGCCTGCTACCCCGCCAAGCTGGTCCACGGCCACATCAAGTGGCTCATAGACAGCGGGGTCAAATTCATCTTCTACCCCTGCATCAATTATGAGCTGATAGAGGATGAGTATGCGCCCAACCACTATAACTGCCCCATCGTCGCCACCTATCCCCAGGTCATCGCCGGGAATATGGACGATGTATTCCAGGAGGCGGGAGTGCACTTTGCCCACCCCTTCCTGCCCTATGATATGGACGACAGGCTGTCCCGCCGGATGTACGCAGAGCTGCGGGATCTGAGGGTCACATACAACGAGGTGGCCACGGCGGTGAAGGAGGCCCGGAGGGAAGATAAGAGGTTCAAGGACGAGATAAAGCGTCAGGGGGCTCTGACCATCAAGGCGGTGAAGAACAAGAAGAAGAAAGCCATCGTGCTGGCGGGCCGGCCCTACCATCTGGACCCGGAGGTGAACCACGGCATAGATAAGCTCATCGCTTCCTTTGATATGGCGGTGCTGACGGAGGATTCCGTCGCCCATTTCGCCGACCTGCCCCGGCCCCTCCGGGTGCTGGACCAGTGGATGTACCATTCCCGGCTGTACAAAGCGGCCCTGGTGGCGGGGCGGAACGACGATATAGAGCTGGTGCAGCTGAACTCCTTCGGCTGCGGCCTGGACGCCGTCACCACGGACCAGGTGGAAGAGATCCTCACGGACCGCAACAATCTGTATACGGTGCTGAAGATCGACGAGGGCTCCAATCTGGGAGCGGCCAAGATACGCATACGTTCTTTAAAGGCGGCCATGGAGGAAAGGGATAAAAATCAGATCAAGTACAAGCTGAAGGAGCGTCCCTATCTCCGGAAGGTCTTCGGCAAAAAGATGAAGAAGACCCACACCATACTGATCCCTCAGATGTCGCCCCTCCATTTCCAGTTCGTAGAAACGGCGGCCCGGCGCTCGGGTTATAAAGCGGTGCTCCTGCCCACGGTGGACAGAAACGCCGTGGAGGAAGGGCTGCGGTACATAAACAACGACGCCTGTTATCCCACCATAGTGGCCCTGGGGCAGATCATCAGCGCCCTGAAATCCGGGAAGTACGATCTGGAGCATACGGCGGTGGCCATGTCCCAGACCGGGGGCCAGTGCCGGGCCAGCAACTATGTGGCCCTGCTGCGGAAGGCCCTGAAGGATTTGAACATGGAGCAGGTGCCGGTGATCTCCATGAATTTTTCCGGCCTGGAGAAGAATCCCGGCTTCCGCCTGGGGCTGAGTTTCGTCAAGAGGGGGGCCATGTCCCTGCTTTACGGAGACGTATTGATGAGGGTCCTTCACGCCACCAGGCCTTACGAGGCGGTGCCGGGCTCTGCGGACAATCTCTGCCGGAAGTGGTCCAAATACCTGAAGATGAGCGTGGAAAAGGGACGCCTCATCACCATGAACCGCAACATCCGCCGGATGGTGGCGGAGTTCGACGCCCTGCCTGTTACGGACGAGGTAAAGCCCAAGGTGGGGGTGGTGGGGGAGATCCTGGTGAAATACCACCCCGCAGCCAACAATGATATCGTGGGAGTGATAGAAAACGAAGGCGGGGAAGCGGTGGTCCTGGACCTGCTGGATTTCTTCCTGTACGGCATGCACAACAAGGATTACAACTACAAGCACCTGTCCGGCAATTATGCGGGCATGTTCATAAACAACCTGCTCATCCGTTTCATCGAGCGCTTCCGGGAGGGGGCCAGGAAGGCCCTGAACGAGAGCCGGCGTTTCCACGGCCCTATTCCCATCACGGAGCTGGCGGAAAAGGCCAAGAAGGTCACCTCTCTGGGCAACCAGTGCGGAGAGGGCTGGCTGCTGGCGGGAGAGATGGTGGAGCTGCTGGACAGCGGCGTGGAGAACATTGTCTGCCTCCAGCCCTTTGCCTGCCTGCCCAACCATGTGACGGGGAAGGGGACCATGAAGCCTCTGCGGAAATACAAGCCTACCGCCAACATCGTGGCCATAGATTACGACCCGGGAGCCAGCGATGTGAACCAGCTGAACCGCATCAAGCTGATGATGGCCACGGCCTTCAAGAACCTGGGCGGACAGGAGGATGCGGAGGCCGGCGAGTCTTCCCGGGCCGGCGGAAAGAGCGGCGGCGAGCTCCTCTGGGGTCACGGCGGCCAGGCGGAGGAAGAGCCCGATCTGAAAGGCGCAGTGTAAGCAGGGAGCGTCCCTGTTTTCCATGGAATATGAGAGGTAAGAGAATGGAATTGAAAAGAATCAATCAGGATCTGACGGTGTGCAAGGTGAAGGAGCTCGCACCGGAGGCCTTGCAGGGGGAGTTCTGTTTTGTGGGGAAAACCGACGAAGAACTTTCGCTGGTCTGCCTTACGGAGCATGTGCCGGAGGATACGATAGAGCGGGAGGACGGCTGGCTGGCCTTCAGGATACAGGGCATACTGGATTTTTCCCTGGTGGGGATCCTGGCCCCCATCGCCTCGCTCCTTGCGGAGAACCGGATAGGGATCTTCGCCGTATCCACCTTCAACACGGACTATATCCTCGTAAAGAAGGAAAGCTTTGAGCAAGCGATGAAGGTGCTTTCCGAAGCCGGGTATGCCATCGTATGATCTACCGGCACGCACATAAAAACGAGAAGGAAGATAGTAAATGGTAGCATTGAAAAAAAGGAATCTGGTCATTCTGCTGGCGGTCTTTCTGCTTCTGGGCGGGGCCCTCGCCTGGGCACTCGGATTCTTCATGGAGATCACCTCCCCGGCCACGGACGACGTGACCCTGACGGCGGAAGAATACGAAAAATTACAGGCCCTTCAGAAATACGAAAAGCTGGCCCGGATACATACACACATCCAGGAGCATTTCTATGTGGAGACCGACGAGGAAGCCCTTATGGAGGGCATTTACGAAGGCGCCTTTCTGGGCCTGAACGATATCTACTCCGAATATCTGACCCCGTCGGAAATGGAAGACCTGATGATAGCCACCACAGGAGAACTGGAGGGCGTGGGCGTGACAGTGACCCCTTCGGAGGACGGAAACATCCTGGTGCTGGCCCCGGTGGACGGCTCCCCCGCCGCCCGGGCAGGAATCCGGCCCGGAGACCTCATAGTGGCTGTAGACGGCACAGAGTACAGCGGCGACACCATCAACGCCGCCGTCAGCGCCATGAGGGGCCCGGCAGGGACCGGGGTGGAGCTTACGGTGCTGAGAGACGGAGAGCTCCTGGAGTTTTCCCTGGTCCGGGCCGTCATCACCCAGAGCAGCGTCACCTCGGAAGAGCTGGAGGACGGGATCAGCCGCATCAGCATCACTTCCTTCACGGACAGCACATCGGAGGATTTCGGAGAGATCCTCCGGGACCTGGAGTTGGCGGGGACCGCCGGCCTGGTCATCGATCTGCGGGACAATCCAGGAGGCGTGGTGGACGGCGCCGTGGAGGTGGCGGACCTGCTTCTGGAAGCGGGAGTGGTCACCTACATGGAAAATCAGGCAGGAGAGAAGACATACTATCACTCCGAGGCCGGCGCCACGGACATCCCCTTTGTCCTGCTGGTAAACGGCAACACCGCCAGCGGTTCGGAAATACTGGCGGCGGCGGTGAAGGACAATTCCGATGCGCCTCTGGTGGGCACCGTCACCTACGGCAAGGGCATCGTTCAGGAGATCATTCCCCTGGAAGCGGGAGACGGCATCAAGCTCACCGTCCTGCAATACTTTTCTCCTCTGGGAAGCAGCATCCACCAGGTGGGGATAGAGCCGGACTATGTGGTGGAGCTGGAGGAAGAGGATTTTGACGAGGAAGGCAATCTGATCCGGGACAGGCAGATGGAAAAGGCCCTGGAGTTGCTCCGGGGAGAGTAAGGGAAAACTACGGCGGAAAACGAACAGAACGGGGCGCAGGCAGCTGCGCCCTTTTCTTTTGCAGGCGGGCCCCCCCTGGCGCCCCGTGAAAAGTAACGAACGGTTTACTTTTCTGTTAAATTCCTTCAAAGGACTTTACGGCTGAGCAAAAAAAAGGTACAATAAGCTATATCTTGTATGATTTTATGTCTTCAGGGGTAGAGGGGACGCCATATTTAGAAAGGTTTGCCGGAAATGGAACAGTTTGCGGAGGACGGCCGTTTAATTACTGCGGCTTTTGTCAATACTTTTATACAGAAGCGGAAAAGGGAGCTACATAAAGGCAGCTGCGGGAAGGTCCTGATAGTCGCCGGCTCCCGGGGCATGGCGGGGGCCGCCGCCCTCTGCGCAGGAGCCGCTCTCAGAGGCGGAGCCGGCCTGGTCCGGGTCTCCATAGACGAGGAGCTGTTTCCCATAGTGCAGACGGTGGTCCCGGAAGCCACCTGCGTCCCCAGAAGGCTTTTACCGGAAGGGCTTGAAGAATATCAGGCCGCAGTCATCGGTCCGGGGTTGGGAGCAACGGCAGAAAATGAAAGAATGATAAGGACGGTGCTGGAGAGGTTCCGGGGAACGGTGGTGCTGGATGCGGACGGGCTGAATCTGTTGGCCGCCGCAAAGTTTCCCCTTCCCGGAGACCGCCTGGTGCTGACTCCCCATCCGGGAGAAGCGGGGCGGCTTCTGGGGCGGACCGCCGCAGAGGTCAACGCCGACAGGCCCGGAGCGGTCCGCCGGCTGGCGGAAATGCGGCAGGCCGTGGCGGTGCTGAAGGGAGCCGGGACCCTTGTGGCAGTCCCCGGCGGCCCCACATATATTAATACTACAGGGAACCCCGGCATGGCCACCGGCGGGAGCGGAGACGTCCTGGCGGGCCTCATCGGCGCTCTGGCCGGACAGGGGCTTCCTCCCTGGGCCGCCGCTGTCTGCGGCGTCTGGATCCACGGCATGGCCGGCGATAAAATGGCGGCCCGGCTGGGAGAATACAGCCTGGTGGCTTCAGACGTCATCCGGGGGTTGGCCCCGGCCTTCCTGGAACTGGAACGGGAGAGAGAACGAGGCTGCCGGGACGCTCTGGCCCGGGGATATGAGGAGATGGGCCCGCTGAATCTGGCCCTGGCCGAGGAGGCTTTGGAAGCAGGGAATGCGGACCTGGAAGAATACGAAAAAACTATAGTGGAGTGTGATTCAGATGATGGTTAAGAAAGGCGATATTTTCTTTGCGGATCTGAGCCCCGTCATCGGTTCCGAGCAGGGCGGCCTGCGGCCGGTGCTGGTGGTGCAGAACGATGTGGGGAACAAATACAGCCCCACGGTGATCGTGGCGGCAGTTACATCTAAAATGGACAAGGCAAAGCTGCCCACCCATGTGGAGGTCCGGGCCCAGGGCCACGGGCTCAGCCGGGATTCCGTGGTGCTGCTGGAGCAGCTCCGCACCATAGATAAGCGGAGGCTTCAGGAGAAGATCGGCAGCGTAGGGGAGGACGTGATGGACCGGACCAACCAGGCCCTGAGCGTCAGTCTGGGGATCCTGGGGTAAGGGCACATAAGGTGTGAATCGGAGATACGAAATGATACGAAAGGGGACAAAGAAGATGAAGCAGAAGAGGTTTTTGATCCTGGTCCTGGTGCTGGCCCTGGTGGGGGCGGCGGCCATATCGGTGTTCGCCGCAGAGCCCGGTTCCTCGGAGGATCCGGTGGTGACCCAGAGCTATGTGGACGCCCAGATCGCCGCCGCCCTGGGAGAGGGAGGCGCAGTCTTCACCGCCATCAACGTGCCGGCGGGAAGCAGCCTCATCGGCGCCGGCGGCACGGAGCTGGTGCTTCGCAGCGGACAGGCCACGGCCATAGACAACGGAGCCGACGGCGTCTCCGACCTGACCGGCGCCCGGGACCTGAAGGGCGGCGATACGGTGGAGGCAAACCACCTGCTGCTGGTGCCCAGGGACGACGGCAGGGGCATCCGGGCCGTCACGGAAATCTGGGTGATGGTGAAGGGGGGCTATACCATCCAGTAGGGCCGCCGGTCCGTTCATACAGTTGAAGCAGTCCGCCGCCGGCCTGAAGGGCCGGCAGGCAGCAGGGCCGCCGGCCCAGAGGGGAATGTCCGGCGGGCCCCATTCCATTTTCCGGAGGACAAGCCCTCCGGCAGACATCTCAGGCAGCAATAATAATAATAAAGGGGTAAAGGAACATGAAGAAACACTGGCAGAAGAAAACCGTAGCACTGGTATTGGCATTGGCCCTGGCTCTGGGGCCCGCAGGGGCCTTCAGCGCCTTTGCCGCCTCAGCACTGGGAGGGCAGCTTTACGACAGCAGCCTGAGAGTTGGGACGGACCTGGAGCTCCTGAACGGGATGTTCTGGAACAACACAGAGAGCGATAAGGTGACGGAAAATTATCTGGAATATTCCCCCGGGGGAGAGATCCTGCCCATGGTGATCTATGGCCACGATATCTATGGCGCCGCCTCTGCGGCCACGGCGGTCTCCTATGCGGAAACGGAAGAGGACAAGCATGTGGTGGCCCTGATCAACGGGGACATTTTCAATACCGCCAACGGCGTGGCCAACGGCCTTGTGGTGAAGGACGGCATTATCCGGAGCTCCGAGAGCACCGCCTACCGGGCCGTAGGCTTCAAGAGCGACGGCAGCGTGGTGATAGGAAGCCCCGGTCTCAGCATCAGCGCTTCCTCTGCCACCAACGCCAGCTTCAGCCTCAGCTCCATGCATCTTAACAAGGTGGTTACCGCCAGCTCCGGCGTGGTGCTGTTCAGCGAGGATTTCGGAGACGCCACCAATGCGTCTGTGGCCACTTACAACGTCCTGCTTCAAGTCCTTCAGGGCCAGGCCAGCTTCGGCGGCCAGGTAACGGCCCGGGTCACCGCCGCCAGCTCTTCCACGGGCTCCACGGGCATTCCCGACGGCAGCTTCCTTCTTTCCATGGCGGAGTCCACCACCTATACCGGGACCCTTTCCGCATTGAAGTCCCTTCAGGTGGGAGATGTGGTGACTTTCAATTTCCAGGCCACCAACTCCGATTGGTACGATGTGGTAAACGCCGTGGGCAGCTACGGAGATCTGCTGCGGAGCGGGGTGAACGTGGCATCCTCCGGCGACGCCACCAGAAATCCCAGGACCGCCCTGGGGGTGAAGGCCGACGGCAGCGTGGTCCTTTACACCGTAGACGGACGGCAGAGCGGTCACAGCATAGGGAGCTCCCTGTACAGCCTGGCTTACCGGATGATGGAGCTGGGCTGTGTGGAGGCGGTGAATCTGGACGGCGGCGGCTCCACGGCCCTTCAGGTGATCTATCCCGGGGACAGCGCCTTGAGCACCGTCAATCAGCCCTCCGGCGGCTCCCTGAGAAGCTGCGGCAATTACATCGTCCTGGTGAATACGGCTCAGGCCACAGGGGAGCTGGCCAATCTGCACCTGTACCCCTACGACGTATGGGCCCTGGCAGGGGCGGAGCTCAGCTTTACCGTAAAGGCCACCGATGAGAACTACTATGCCGTCAGCCCTCCTTCCAGGCTGGAATGGGACGTGGAAGAGGGCCTGGGGACCGTCAGCGGCAGCGCCGTCGTGGCGGGGAGCCGGGCCGGCAGCGGCAATGTTACCGTCAGCGGCGGCGGGGCCTCCGGCACGGCCAGACTTACAGTGGTAACGGCCCCGGACAGCCTTTCCGTGCTGCGGGACGGCAGCTCCGTCACCAGCCTCAGCGTCGCTGTGGGAGACCAGGTGGACCTGACGGGCCGGGCGGCATATAACGGCGTGGTCCTGTCCTCCGGAGACCGCTGCTATGAATGGGCGGTGACGGGAAACATCGGCACCGTGGACGAAGACGGCGTGTTTACGGCCACCAACCGGGGCAGCGGCACCATCACCGCCTCTGCGGGAGGCCTCACCGCCTCCGTGGCCGTGACGGTGGAAGGGGCCGGCGCCCTCATCGACGACTTTGAAGACAGTTCCGGCGCATTCCGGAACGTCAGCGGCGCCGCATTGACCACCGGCTTCCTGACGGATCTGACCCGGGTGCGCTACGGCAGGCAGAGCCTGGCCCTGGCCTATGATTTCAACCAGGCGGAGGGAGACACCGTCCTCAGCGTCCCGGTAACGGCCAGCTTCAGCAGGAGCCCGTCGTACCTGAGCTTCTGGATCTATGGAGACGGCTCCGGCAACAGCGTCGGCTTCAGTGTAACAGCGGCGGGAGCCTCTTCCACGGTGACGGCAGCCACGCTGGACTTCACAGGCTGGCGGCAGGTGATAACGGCCCTGCCTGCGGGGACCACAGCCGTTACTTCCTTTAATATCACAGGAGGCGGAAGCGCCGCCGGGACCCTGTATCTGGATCAGGTCCAGGCCTCTTCGGAGGGGACCGCAGACGTGACGGCTCCCACAGTGACCCTCTCCCTGTCGGGAAGGGAACTGGCGGGGACCATCAGCGACCAGGGAGACCCCAATCCTGTGGCGGAGAACATAAACGTCACCTACGACGGGGCGGCCCTCGCCCTTTCCCTGGCGGGGAGCCTTTTCACCGCAAGCCTGCCTGAAGAGGCGGAAGACAGCGAAGCCGCCATTCACCGGGTGGTGGCTACCGTAAAGGATCAGAGCGGAAACCTGGGCAAGGCAGCCCTCACCATAGAGAGCGAGGAAGCTCTGGAAACCCAGCCCTTTGTGGATATGGAGGGTCACTGGGCCGTGGAGAACACCACCTACCTCTACAGTCAGGGGGTCATCAACGGCGTGGAGCGGGCGGAGGGCCTTTACTATCAGCCGGACAACAACATGACCCGTTCCGAATTTGCCGTCATCATGGCCAACTGGCTGGTGGAGGACCTTTCCGCCTACAGCGCAGTGAGCCTTCCCTTTGCCGACGCCGCTTCCATCCCGGCCTGGGCCCTGGAGCAGGTGAAGGCCATGTACAGCCTGGGCTATATCCAGGGAAGCAGGGCCGCAGACGGCAGCCTGTACTTCAATCCCCTCAGCTCCATTTCCCGGGAAGAGGCCATGACCATCATCGGCCGGACCCAGGAGCGGGGCTACGGAGAAGCGGATCTTTCCTCCTATGCGGACGGGGCTTCCGTTTCCTCCTGGGCGGCCCCCTATCTGAAATCTCTGGTGGCGCAGGGAGTGATTTCGGGGTATAATAACAGAATCAGCCCCAAGGATTATGTCACCCGGGGCCAGATGGCGAAAATGGTGTTTGAGCTTTACTAAGAGGGAACGATGGAGATATTGCAGTTTGCCGGCGGCGGCGACATCGGCGGCGCCAAGACCCACATCCTGTCTCTGGCAAAGGAGCTTTCTGCGGACAGCTCCATGCAGATGGTGAGCTTCCGCAAGGGCGTCTTTGCAGAAGAGGCCAAGGCCATGGGGCTGGATGTGGTGGATCTGGACAACGGCTGGCGGGTCTGGCGGGATCTGCGTCAGGCCCTGAAGATAGTGGACAGGCAGAGGCCGGACATCATCCACTGTCACGGGGCCAGAGCCAACATGATAGGGGTGCTGGTAAAGCGTCTGCGCAGGATCCCCGTCATGACCACCGTCCATTCGGATCCCCGGATGGACTACCTGGGCAACCCCTGGAAGCAATGCACCTTCGGCCTCATCAACGCCATCGCCCTGAGAAAGATGGATTTCTACATCGCCGTGGCGGACCGGATGGAGAGCAACCTGATCCAGCGGGGCTTCGACCCCCAAAAGATTTTTACCATCTTCAACGGCCTGGATTTTTCCGACGCCCCGGAGGCTCCGGTAAGGACGGAGGAGGGCCCGGACGTGGTGGTGGGGATCGCCGCCCGGCTCACCGCCGTAAAGGATATAGGGACGCTTTTGAAGGCCTTCACCCAGGCGCATCAGAGGAATCCCCGGCTGAAGCTTCTCATCGCAGGAACCGGCGAGGACGAAAAGGAGCTGAAGGAGCTGGCCCGGAAGCTGGGGGTGGCTCAGCGGGTGGAGTTTGTAGGCTGGGTGGACGACATCGCCGACTTTTATTCCCGGGTGGACATCAACGTCCTTTCCTCCCTTTCGGAGGGCTTTCCCTACTCCCTGCTGGAAGGGGCCCATCAGCACTGTGCGGCCATAGCCAGCCGGGTGGGAGGGATCCCCAGCCTCATCACTCACGGGGAGAACGGCTATCTCTTTGAGCCGGGAGACGTGGACACCTTCGGGGAGTACATATACCGGCTGTCCGTGGACAGAGAGCTGCGGAGCCGGCTGGCGGAGAACCTCTTCCGGCGGGCCCGGGGGGAATTTTCCCTGGGGAAAATGAAAGAGCTGCAGCAAAAGGCTTACGGCGTCCTGCTGCGGCAGCAGGCCCTTACGGGGCGGCAGGGGGCCGTCATCTGCGGCGCCTACGGCCGGGGGAACGCCGGGGACGAGGCCATTCTCAGGGCCATTTTGCAGCAGATGCGGCGGCTGGACGAGGAAATGCCCCTTTGGGTCATGTCCAGGAACAAAAGGGAGACCCGCCTTCTGAACAAGGTGAAGTCCTTCTATATATTCAATCTGTTTTCCTTTATGCGGAGCCTGAAGAAAGCCCGGATATTCATAAACGGGGGAGGGAGCCTGATCCAGGACGTCACCTCCTCCCGCTCCCTGTACTTCTATCTTTTCACCCTGAAAGCGGCCAAGTGGTGCGGCTGCCGCATCATCATGTACGGCTGCGGCATCGGGCCCATCCACTCCGCCCGGAACCGGCGGCTGGCGGCCAGGATACTCAACAGCACGGCGGAGATCATCACCCTGCGGGACAGCGTTTCCCATGCGGAGCTGGTCCGGATGGGGGTGGACCGCCCTGTAACGCAGCTGGCGGCGGATCCTACGGTGAATCTGCCTCCTGCCGGAGCGGAGGCGGTGAGGGAGGCCTTCCGGGCCGACGGCATCCCTCCGGAAGGGAAAAAGATCGGCTTCTGCATCCGCAGCTGGCCCGGCTTTGCCAAGCCTGAGGCCATAGCCCGGGCGGCGGATTACGCTTATGAAAAATACGGCCTGACCCCGGTATTCCTGCCGGCGGAGATCCCCAAGGACATCGCCGCCGCCGAGCGGGTGACGGCCTATGTGAAGGCTCCCTGCTATGCCGGTTCTCAGCGGCATTCGGTGGAGGTGCTCATGGGGATGCTGGGCTCCATGGACGTGGTGGTGGCCATGCGGCTTCATGCCCTCATCTTCGCCACCATGGGGGGCGCTCCCGTGGTGGGCATTTCCTACGATGTAAAGGTGGCCAGCTTCATAAAGGACATCGGCTCCGACGCCAGCATTTCCCTGGAAGGGCTGGACGGGGAGACTCTTTGCCGCCAGATCGATCTGGCGGTGGCCCGGGGCGGGGAAGGAGCCGCCGCCGCCGCAGAGCACCTGCGGCAGATGGAGAAGAGGAACGGAGAAGCCGCCGCGGCTTTGCTGACAGCGGCGGGAGCCGGAGGCCATGGGACTTCCGTGGCCGGAGAAAGGGGGGGCAAGCAGGATGAATGAGCAGGAAGGCAGGAACGGAGCGAAGGAGCAGGGGCCGGTGCGGCAGATCCTCTGCGTTTCCACCGCCAGCTATCTGCCCTTTCCCAGCCGGAAGCAGAACGTCATGGAGAGGCTCTCAGATGCGGAGATCCTCTATATTGACCCTCCCGTAACCTTCCTGGCCCCTCTGAAGGACCCGGAGGCGAAGGAGCGACTGGGGGCCTACAAAAAGCCGGGGACAAAGGTCCGGGAGAACATCACGGTCTTTGCGGCGCCGCCGGTGTGGCCCTTTTTCAATAAATACCGCTTCATCAACCGGCGGAATCAGAAGCGGCTGGCCAGGTATCTGAAAAAACTCATGAAGGCCCATGGCTTTCAGCGCCCCCTGCTCTGGTGCTACTCGCCCACGTCCTGCGACCTGGCGCCTCTCCTGCCTCATTCGGCTCTGGTCTACGATTGCGTGGACCGGCACTCCGCCTATCCCGGCATGATAGACCCGGAGGTGGTGGATAAGATGGAAGAGGACCTGGCCCGGCAGGCGGATATGATTTTTTCCACGGCGGCAGGATTATATGATACACTGATAAAGTACAATGAAAATACGGCCCTGCTGCCCAACGGCGTCAACTACCGGCTCTTTTCACAGGCGGCGGAGGCGAAGGGGGAGCCGTCCTCTTCCGGGCCGGTCTTCGGCTTTGTGGGCATGCTCCAGAGCTGCATAGATTACAGCTGCCTGGAGGCGGTGGCCAGGGCCTGGCCGGAGGGGGAACTGCGGCTCATCGGCAGGCCCCTTCCCGGGGTGGACTACAGAGAACTGAAGGTCCTTCCCAACGTGAAGTTCCTGGGGCTTCTTCCCCAGGAGGAGCTGCCGGAGCAAATCAGGCAGTTCGACGTCTGCCTGAACCCTTTCCGGGGAGGAGAGCTTTCCAGGGATGTGAGTCCCCTGAAGTTCTACGAGTATCTGGCTACGGGAAAGCCCGTGGTCAGTACCCCGGAGCCGGGGCAGGTGCAGGATTACCGGGACGTGGTCTTTATCGGAGCCACGCCGGAGGAATTTGTGGACCGGTGCCGGGAGGCCCTGGCGGAGGCGGGGACGGCTGAGGGAGCCGAAAAGGCCCGCCGCCGCATGGAATACGGACAGGCCTGCTCCTGGGAGAGCCGGGTGGCGGAAATGGAAGCTCTGCTCCGGCAGAGGGGCATTTACTAAGATCGTTTCGCAAATCAAACCTTGTTCAGTTGACTGAGCGATAACAAAGATAACGGAGGCTGCGGCAAATGAAGATCGTAAATGAAAGAGGAAAGCTTTTCGGAGTGGTGAACGTAGTGGACCTGCTGGTGCTCCTGCTCATCGTGGCCGTGCTGGGGGCCATAGGCTGGCAGCTTTTTGGAAGCCAGATCCGGAATGTCACGTCCCCCCAGGTGGAGCTGACGGCGGAGGTGGTGATCATCGGAGCCGCCCCGCGTATCTGGAACGAGGTGGAGCGTCAGGAGCTGACGGGAGAACGGCTGGTGTCCGGCAACACCTATCTGGACGCCACCATCACAGATGTATGGATGGAGGACTACGTCATTCAGGCCATACGGGACGACGGCGTCATCGTGGACGCCAAAGACCCCAGCAAGAAGGACATCGTGTTCAGGATCACCACCATGGTGGCGGCGGATACGGCCAGCCCCAGGATAGGGAGCCAGGAGATACGGGCGGGCAAGGAGGATTACATCCTGAAGACCCAGACCTTCGAGTGCATCGGCACCATACGTTATGTGGAAATCGGCGGCGAGGCCCAGGAATAGACGGAGAGGAAAGGCGTTATGACCACGATATGGGAAAACAGCCTTTGCTGGAAAGCCCTGTCCGCCGCGGGTGGGGCCCTCCGGGGCTGGTGGAAAAAAGGCGTTCTCTGCGCCTGCATAGAGGGCCTGAAGGAGCGGTATCAGGGAAGCGGGACCCAAAGGCTCTGGGTTCGTTTCTGCGCCGCGCCCAATCCGGCGCCCTTTTCCTGCTGGTTCCGTTTCATGGCCCGGCTCCGCCGGGGCCTGGAGGCTGTGGGCTCCAACATGGAAAAGGGGATTTTTTACCGGGTGGTCTGCTGGTTCCGGGACCTCTATTTCCGGATGACAAAGGGAAGCCTGGTTTTCGGCTGGATAAACCGTCTGAGCCTGCACCAATGGCTCCTGGCGGCCTTTGCCCTGTACCTGCCTCTGAATTACGTCATACGGGACATACTGGGGATCTCGCTGCTGGCCTCTGTATGGGAGGAAGCCTTCCTCTGCGCCGCAGCGGGGCTGGTCCTCTGGCGGGCGGCCCTGAAGCAGACGGGGACCATAGGCAGGGCCACTCCGGTGAACGCATGGGTCCTGCTCTTTCTGGCGGTGGGGCTCTTCCTCATGTGCGCCGTGCAGCCCTATCCCTCTGTGGCCTGGGAGGGCTACCGGGCCCAGGTGACCTACATCCTGTGGTTCTTCCTCATCCTGCGCCTCATAGAGGACGATGGGGATTTCAAGGTCCTGTACGCCGTCTTTCTGGGCATGGCCGCCCTTCTCAGCCTCCATGGGATCTATCAGTATGTCATCGGCGTGGAGATCCCCAGCAGCTGGGTGTCCCAGACGGAGATGGGGGTCCGCACCCGGGTCTTTTCCCTGACGGGGAGCCCCAATATCTTCGGCTGTTTTCTGGTAATGACGGCGCCTCTGGCGGCGGCCCTCATGTACCATTGCAGAAAGACCTGGGCCAAGCTTTTCTTCTTCTGCCTCACCGGCGTCATGTGCCTGTCCCTGCTCTTCACCTTCTCCAAGGGGGCCTGGGTGGGAATGGTGGTGGCGGTGGTGATTTTCGCCATGTTTCTGGACCGGCGGCTCCTGGCCGTTATGGGAGCGGGGGTGGCGGCGGTGCTGGTGGCGGTGCCTTCCATCACCAGCCGTATCACCTATCTTTTCACCAGCGATTACGCCGCAGCTTCGGCGGTGGGAGGACGGACCCTCCGCTGGGAGATCGGCCGCACCCTGCTGACGGAAAACGACCCCTGGCTGGGCTTCGGCCTGGGGCGCTTCGGCGGCGCAGTGGCAATGAACAATCAGATCCTGGACGAAACCGAGGATTTCTACTATTTTTATATGGACAACTATTACCTGAAAACCATGGTGGAGATGGGCTATCTGGGCCTGATCTTCTTTGTGCTGATGCTCCTGGCCCTGATGGTCTGGGGGCTCAGGGCCGTCTGGCGCAGCGGCCTTTCGGCGGAAGCAGCCCGGGCTCTGGCTCAGACAGAGGCCCTGCAGGCCCGGGGGAAGGGCCCCGCAGTCTTCGGGATAATAGAATCCGGGAATAAGGAGGATCCCTTCCGGCGCTTTGCGGGCTCGCCAAAGGCTCTGGCGGTGGGGCTCTTCAGCGCCATGGCCGGAGTGCTGGTCCACTGCTATTTTGAGAATATCTTTGAAGAACCGTATATGATGGCATACTTCTGGGGAATGGGGGCCATGCTCCTGTATCTGGG
>JAUNBO010000003.1:20556-24902 GCA_030527065.1 Bacillota bacterium
AGCCAGCAGCGGAAGCCTGCCGCCTCCGCCTCTTCGGCGGCGGCGAAGTTCCGGGTATCCAGAAGCTGAGGCGTCCGCATGACGGCAGCCAGCCTGGGGAAGGGGAGCCGGGCGAATTCCCGGTGATGGACTCCCAGCACCAGGAGGTCGCTGCCGGAAGCGGCTTCCATGAGGTCGTTGGAGATCTCCGGCCTGCCCTTCACAAAGGGGTCGTAGGCCCGGGTTTCCAGGCCCCGGGCTTTCAGGAGCTCTATCAGCTCCAGGATGGGGCTTTCCCGGAGATCGTCCACATCGGGCTTGTAGGTGACGCCCAGAACGCAGATCCGGGGGCTGTTGATCCCGTCCAGGATGCCCTCTATGCGGCCCAGGACGTAGAGGGGCATGGAATCGTTGGTCTCCCGGGAAAGGCGGATGATCCTGGCCAGCTGGGGCCGCTTTTCGGCGATGAACCAGGGGTCCACGGCAATGCAGTGGCCGCCCACGCCGGGGCCGGGCTGGTGGATGTTCACCCGGGGATGCTTGTTGCAGAGGCGTATCACCTCCCAGACATTGACCCCCAGGGATTCGCAGATTTTCGCCAGCTCGTTGGCAAAGGCGATGTTCACGTCCCGGTAGGTGTTTTCCGCCAGCTTGCAGAGCTCCGCCGTGGCGGCGGTGGTCTCGTGGATCTCGCCCTTTACAAAACAGCGGTAAAGTTCCGCTATGCGCCGGGCCGACTCCTGGTTCACGCCTCCGGCAATACGGCTGTTCTCCACCAGCTCCCGGAGGATCTGGCCGGGGATGACCCGCTCCGGGGAATGGCCCACAAAGAGGTCCCGCCCCGGCATGAGGCCGGACCGGGCCAGGATGGGCAGCATCAGCTCCTCCACGGTGCCCACGGGGGAGGTGGACTCCAAAATGACCAGATTCCCCGCCGAAAGGTAAGGCACTATGCTTTCCGTGGCGGCTTTCACATAAGACATGTCCGCACCCTTTTCCGCCGTGATGGGGGTGGGGACGGCAATGATAAAGACGTCGGCGGCCCGGGGAACGGCGCCGGCCCTGAGGGAGCCTTCCTCCACGCTGCGGCGGACCAGCTCCGCCAGCCCGGGCTCTTCAATGAGGATCTCCCCCTGGTTCAGGGCTTCCACGGTGCGGGGATTCACATCCACTCCCAGCACCTGATGGCCATTGCAGGCGAACATGGCGGAAGTGGGAAGGCCTATATAGCCCAGGCCGATGACGCAGATTTTCATAACAAGCGATCTCCATTCCAAAATATCGGTATTTGAGGCGGTCCCGGCCGCTGCGGAGAGCGGACAGGCCATGTAAATGGTAGCACAAAAAAAGGAAAAAGTAAAGGCAAAGGAAATGGAAAAGGAACGGGAACCGGGGCAGTCCGGGAAGAGAGAAAAGCAGATAGACGTGTTGGGAGTCCCGGTGGATATGGTGGACATGGAAGAGGCCGCCGCCGCCTTTGAAGGCTTTCTGGCGGAGGAAGGCCCCTGCCGCCTGATCGTGACCCCCAACTCGGAGATCGTGGTGCGGGCCGGCAAAGACCCGGAGCTGGCGGCGGTCATACGCCGGGCGGATCTGGTGATCCCCGACGGCATCGGCCTGGTCTACGCCTCCAGGATATTGGGCTGCCCCTTGAAGGAGCGGGTGACGGGGATCGATTTTCTGAACAGGGCGCTGGCCCTGCTGGCGGAGCGGGGCGGTTCCGTATATTTGTTGGGGGGCAAGCCCGGGGTGGCGGAGGCCGCCGGGGAAAAGATGCTGGAAGCCTGGCCGGGGCTGAGGCTGGCGGGGACCCACCACGGATATTTCGGGGCGGAGGAAGAGGAAGCCCGGATGCGGGCGGTGGCGGAGACCCGGCCGGAGCTCCTTTGCGTGGCCATGGGCGCCCCCCGGCAGGAAAAGCTGATGGCGGCCTACAGGGAACTTTGCGGGGCCCGGGCTGCAGTAGGCGTGGGGGGCAGTCTGGACGTCTGGGCCGGCACGGTAAAGCGGGCCCCGGAATTTTACCAGAAGCACGGGCTGGAATGGCTGTACCGTATAGTGAAGCAGCCCAGCCGCCTGAAGCGCAGCGCCGCCCTGCCGGTGTTCATGCTGCGGGTGCTGGCGTCCCGGCGTTCCTGACGCCGGCTGCCGGGATAAAAACAAGCCGGGATAAAAACGAGGAGGTCGGAAGTCAGGAGATGGGATACAAACGGGAATTCATTGAGTTTATGGTGCGCTCCGGCGTGCTGCTTTTCGGGGAATTTACCACCAAAAGCGGGAGGCAGAGCCCTTACTTCATCAACACGGGGAACTACCGTACCGGGTCCCAGGCCGCCAGGCTGGGGGGCTTTTACGCCCGCTGCATTGCGGACCATATGGAGCGGGGGGACATCTCTGCGGAAACGGCGGTGCTCTTCGGCCCGGCCTATAAAGGCATTCCTCTGGCTGTGGCGGCGGCCATGGCTCTGGCGGAGAAAGAGGGAAGGGACCTGGGCTATTGCTTCAACCGCAAGGAAGCCAAGGACCACGGAGAGGGGGGAAACCTGGTGGGCTGTCCCTTGAAGGACGGGGACCGGGTCCTCATCATCGAGGACGTGATCACGGCGGGCACTGCCGTGCGGGAGACCCTGCCCCTGCTGCAAAGAGCGGCGAAGGTGCGGATAGAGGGCCTGGTGGTGTCCGTGGACAGGATGGAGCGGGGCCGGGGGGAAAAGACCGCCATTCAGGAATTGAAGGAGGAGCTGGGGATCCCCACCTATCCCATCGTCACCGTCCGGGATGTCATCGACGCCCTATATAACCGGCCGGTGGACGGGAAAATACTCATTGACGATGAGGTCCGGCAGCGGATGGAAGCGTATCTGAAACAGTATTGCGTGGAGTGAGGAAGGCCGGCCCGGGAAGCACGGGGCTGCGCCGGGGGCTGCCGCAACGCAGAGGGCAGAGAGAAGAGAACAGAGAGAAGAAAGAAGCCGCCGGGCCGGGAGCCGGCGGAGAAGGAGGACGAAGTGCGCCTGGTGACCTGGAACGTAAACGGCCTGCGGGCCTGCCTGGGAAAAGGATTTCTGGATTTTTGCCGGGAGGCGGACGCAGACGCCATCTGCCTGCAGGAAACGAAAATGCAGGAAGGGCAGGCGGAGGTGCCTCTGGAGGGCTACCGTCAATATTGGAACAGCGCAGAGAAGAAGGGCTATTCCGGCACGGCGATCTTCAGCAGGATGGAGCCCCTGGGCGTCCACTACGACATAGACGCTCCGGGCCACGACAAGGAAGGACGGGCCATTACCCTGGAGTATCCGGCGTTTTATCTGGTGACGGAGTACACCCCCAACGCCCAGGACGGCCTGGCCCGCATTGCCTACCGCATGGAGTGGGAGGACGCCTTCCGGGCTTATGTGACCGGCCTGGACAGGAAAAAGCCCGTGGTCATCTGCGGCGACCTGAATGTGGCCCACAATGAGATAGACCTGAAGAATCCGGGCCCCAACCGGGGCAACGCAGGCTTCTCCGACGAAGAGCGGGGGAAGTTCGGAGAGCTGCTGGAGGCGGGCTTCACAGACAGTTTCCGCCATCTGTACCCGGATCTGGCGGGGGCCTACACCTGGTGGTCCTACAGGATGAACGCCCGGTCCCGGAACGCAGGCTGGCGCATAGACTATTTTCTGGTGTCCCGCCGCATTCAGGACAACATAAAGGATGTGGTCATCTGCGATCAGGTCTACGGCAGCGACCACTGTCCCGTGCTGATAGACCTGGAATTGTGAGAAGGGCGGGAGAATGGAAAGAACAGAGGACCGGGCCCGGGAAGAGGCCCTGAAATACCTGGGGGCCCGGGACCGGACGGAAGCGGAGGTCCGCAGGCATTTAAAAGGAAAGGACTGCTCCGAAGAAGAGATACGGGAGGCCCTGGACTATCTGAGGGAATTCCGGTATGTGGACGACCGGCGCTACTGCCGGGCCTTTGCGGAGTGGAGCGCAGGAAAGGGCCGGGGTCCCCAGCGGGTCCGCCGGGAACTGGAAGAAAAGGGGGCGGACCCGGAGCTGATCCGGGAAGCCCTGGAAGAGGCCTACGGCGAAGAGCAGGAGAGCCTGCTGGCGCTGGAAGCCGCCCGGGCAGCTCTGGGAGCCGACGGCCCTGCCACGGAAAAAGACCTGGCCCGGGCGGGCCGCCGCCTGGCGGCCAGAGGGTTTTCCGCCGCCGTCATTTACCGGACCCTGGGCCGGCTGCGCCGGGAGCAGGGCGAGGGCTTTGAAGAGGGGGAAGAGCCTCAGGAATGACCGTCCGGCGGGGCGGCGTGTCCGACAAATCAAGGGGGGCGCCAGGGGGACGGTTTGCCGGACTGTCCTCGTCCCAGAGAATTTTACGG
>JAUNBO010000004.1 GCA_030527065.1 Bacillota bacterium
GGGGGGGAATTTTCCCCCCCTGCTTACATCACTTACAAATTGTCCCCCAACACCCGGGCGTAGTAATCCGTTTCCAGGATGAGCTGGGAAAACCAGAACTTGTTGAAGACCACCTGGTTCACCTGCTCCACATAGTCCCGGGGGAGAGAAGCGCTTCCCCGCAGGGTCACCTCCCCGGTCTTTCCGTTGTAGAAGGCCAGCTCCGTGATCCAGCTCCTGTCATTGAACATCACCAGGGCGGGAGCGTCGGAAAAGACGTCCCGGCCTGCCAGCAGGCGGGAATCGTATTCCAGTCCGAAGAGATTGGAAAGAGTGGGGAGAACATCCAGGCTGGAGCAGGGCTTGTCCACGGTTTCCGGCGGCGTGGCCGAATTGTAGAGGATGAGGCTGCTTTTGTACATCTCAAAGACCGGGTCCACAGGGTGGCCCAGAAACTCGCTCATCTCCTCCTCTGTGAGCCCGTAGGGATAGTGGTCCCCGCAGAGGACGATGACCGTATCCTCCAGCTCCCCCGCCGCCTCCAGCTCCCGAAGCAGATGCTCCATGGCCAGATCCAGCTCGATGTGGCAGGCCAGATACGCCCTGCAGGCCTCGGACATTTCCAGGTCCGCCACAGCTTCCCTGTGCCTGGCGCACATGTTCTGCCCCGTGAAGTTGTAGTTCTTGTGCCCGCTCACCGTCATGTAATAGACGTGGAAGGGCCCCTGCCCCACATACTCCCCGGTGGTCAGCTCCAGCATCTGCAGGTCCGATTCCGGCCATATCTCCGTCACCTTCAGGCCCGTCCCCAGCCCTTTATAAGTGTACCCCATGTTGGGATGGGATTCCGTCCGGCCATAGTATTCCGCATAGTGGTTATGATAGGCCAGGGTCTTGTAGCCCAGCTTCCGGAACTGGTTCCCCATGGTAAAGGGCAGCCGGTTGCCGGCGCTGTCCTGCATGCTCCAGGTGCCGGCCTTGGGCAGCAGGCCCTGGGTATACACGTACTCTCCGTCTATGGTGGAGACGTCCCAGATAGGATTATAAAAATTGGTAAAGGTGAAACCCTCATTCTGAAGCTTGTAGAGGGTGGGCGTGTAGACGGGATGGATGGCAAAGCTGCTGAAGCTCTCCCCGCAGATCATCACCAGGTTCTTCCCCCGGAACAGGCCCGTCTTTTCGTTTTGAAGGCTGGGCTCCTCCTGAGCAAAGTAGCGGTCCATGGCCGCCAGGGTCCCGTCGGTTTCCGCCTCCGCCAGAGCCTCAAAGTCCACATCCATCACGTTGGGAGGAAGGGGCGTCTCCTCAACCTCCGCCGTCTCTTCCTCTTCTCCGTCGCCGGGCATGGGCCGGCTCTCCGCCGGCGCCGCCGGGTGGAAGCCGAAAAGCATCCGGCCCCCGTCCAGGAAAAAGGCCGTCCCCACGCCGAAGTGTTCTACCGAAGCGTCTATGGAGTTTACCCGAAAGGCCGCATCATAAGGAGAGTTGGGGGAATGGTCTCCCGCCAGGGTGGCGGCGGCGCAAAGGAGCAGGGACAGGGCCGCCGCCGCCGGCAGCTTCCAAAGTCCCCGCAGGCTTTCGCTGCGGAGCTCCGTGAAACGGAGCAGCAGCAGCTCAAAGAGGACCACCCCCGCCAGAAGCAGCAGCAGGGGAAGGCCGCACTGCAGGATCTCCCGCAGGATGTCACGCCAGAACTGGGCCGCCTGTCCCCCGTGAGTCATGGAAAACACCCGGAAATAGGTGTTGAAATAGCTGTAATAGACCAGCTGCCCGCCGCAGATGAGGGCGGCCCCCGGCGTCAGCAGCAGGGCCGCCGGCCGGCGGAGCTTCTCCGGCAGCAGAAGGGTGAGAAAGGAAAGGAGCAGGGCCCCCGCCAGTGAAAGCAGGCACAGCAGCAGCAGGCCCACGGCGAAGAAGGGCCTCACCGTCCAGGCCCGGACCACCAGCTCAAAGAGCAGGAGCATGCCGAAATAGCAATAGAGCAGTCCGTTCTTCCTTTGAGGCTTCCAGTTCTCCCACAGCTTTTTCATTTTCCGCTCCGCTCACCTTCCGTTGACAAGGACGCCCGCGGCTGTCAACGGAAGGGATCTGCTTCTTCAAATTGAAAATACCCGACACACAAAAAGCCTGTGCGCCGGGCATTCTTCTTATCCGTTTCTTTTAGACCAGCTCCAGGAAAGCCAGCTCCGCATTGTCGCCCCTTCTGGGGCCCAGTTTCAGAATGCGGGTGTAGCCGCCGTTCCGCTCCGCATATTTGGGTGCGATCTCTTCGAACAGCTTGCTGACCACGTCCTCGTCCAGAATAAAGGCCAGCGCCTGGCGCCTGGCATGCAGGTCTCCCCGCTTGCCCAGGGTGATCATCTTTTCCGCCAGCCGCCTGGTCTCCTTTGCCCTGGTCACCGTGGTGGTGATCCGGCCCTCCCGCAGAAGGTCCGTCACCTGGTTCCTGAGCATCAGGTTTCTGTGAGCAGTCGGTCTGCCTAATTTTCTATAGCCCGGCATGATAAATGCTCCTCCTCTCTAATCGTCGCTGGGTCTCAGACTCAGTCCCAACTCTTCCAGTTTGTGTTTTACTTCGTCCAGGGATTTCTTCCCCAGATTCCGCACTTTCATCATGTCGTCCTCGGAGCGGTGGATCAGCTCTTCCACCGTATTGATGGAAGCCCGCTTCAGGCAGTTGAAGGACCTGACGGAGAGCTCCAGCTCTTCTATGGTCATCTCCAGAGCCTTTTCCTTCTGATCCTCTTCCTTCTCCACCATGATCTCCACAGCGTCCATGCTGTCCCTGAGGTCGATGAAGAGCTTCAGGTGCTCCTGCATGATCTTCGCGCCGATGGAGACTCCTTCGTCGGGAGCAATGCTGCCGTCTGTCCAGATCTCCAGTATCAGCTTATCGTAGTCCGTCACCTGTCCCACCCGGGTGTTTTCCACGGTGAAATTCACCTTGGTCACCGGGGTATAGATGGAATCCACAGGAATGACGGCAATGGGCATGGATTCGGTCTTGTTCTGCTCCGCAGGGACATAGCCTCTTCCCTTTGCCACATTGATCTCCATCACCAAAGTAGCGTTTTCTTCCAGAGTGGCGATGTGCAGCTCCGGATTGAAGATCTCCAGCCCGCTGTCGGAAATGATATCCGCCCCGGTCACCTCTTTGGGCCCCACCGCATTGATGATGACCCGCTTGGTGTTTTCTCCGTTGAGCCGGAGAGCCAGCTTCTTCAAATTCAGAATGATCTCCGTCACGTCTTCCTTAACGCCGGGAATGGTGGAGAACTCGTGAAGAATCCCGTCTATCTTGACGGAAGTCACCGCTGCGCCCGGCAGAGAGGAGAGGAGGATCCGCCGCAGGCTGTTGCCCAGGGTGGTGCCGTAACCTCTCTCCAAAGGCTCCACGACAAATTTGCCGTAATTCCTGTTATCCTCGGACACATAACATTCGATGGTCGGCTTTTCAATTTCTATCACGCAATAACCTCCTTTTCTCTTGTCACTCAAAACCCATTATTTTGAGTACAACTCGACGATAAGGTGCTCTGCCACCGGCGTGTCTATGTCTTCTCTCCTGGGCAGGGCAACGATCTTCCCCTCGAGCTTGTCGGTGTCAACGGTAATCCAGGACGGAGTTGTAATGGCCATTTCCTTGATTTCCTTGAACTTGGGGGACGAGGTGCTTGCTTCTTTTACTTTTATCACGTCTCCGGCCTTTATGGCAAAGGAAGGGATGTTCTGCTTCCGCCCGTTCACGGTAAAGTGGCCGTGGCGGACCAGCTGTCTGGCTTCCTTTCTGGAGGAGGCAAAGCCCATTCTGAAAACGGCGTTGTCCAGGCGGGTTTCCAGCATGACCAGCAGGTTTTCACCTGTGACGCCCCTCTTCTGGGCGGCCTTATCGAAATAATTCCTGAACTGGGTCTCCTGAAGTCCGTAGAAACGCTTGGCCTTCTGCTTTTCCCGAAGCTGGAGGCCGTAATCGGACGCCTTGCTTCTTCTGTTCTGACCGTGCTGTCCCGGGGCATAGCTCCGCTTTTCCAGGGCGCATTTGGTGCTGTAGCAGCGGTCGCCCTTCAGGAACAGCTTCTGGCCCTCTCTCCTGCACAGACGGCAGGAAGGTCCTGTATATCTTGCCATGGTACTGTCACCTTCCTCTCACATCAAACTCTTCTTCTCTTGGGGGGACGGCATCCATTGTGGGGAATGGGGGTGATGTCCTTTATCATGCTGATCTCCAGACCTGCACCCTGCAATGCGCGGATCGCCGCCTCTCTTCCGGAGCCGGGCCCCTTCACATAGACCTCCACGATCTTCAGACCGTGTTCCATGGCGCCCTTGGCCGCCTCTTCCGCCGCCATCTGGGCCGCGAAGGGCGTGGACTTTCTGGAGCCCTTAAAGCCCAGCGAGCCTGCGCTGGACCAGGAAAGTGCGTTTCCATCCATATCTGTCAGTGTGACCAACGTGTTGTTGAAGGTGGACTGGATATGGGCCTGACCGCGTTCTATGTTTTTCCGCTCTCTTCTCTTCTTGCGGACATTTTTCTTTACTTGCTGTTTTGCTGCCATTTCTCCAACCCTCCTTTACTTCTTCTTTTTCCGGCCCACAGTCTTCTTGGGGCCTTTTCTGGTGCGGGCGTTGGTCTTGGTGTTCTGCCCTCTCACCGGCAGGCCTCTCCTGTGGCGGATGCCTCTGTAACAGCCGATTTCCATCAGCCGCTTGATGTTCATGGAGACTTCTCTTCTGAGATCGCCTTCCACGGCGTACTCGGAATCGATGATCTTTCTGATGGCGCCAACCTCGTCCTCTGAGAGGTCTTTTACTCTCACATCGGGGTTGACTCCTGCCTTGCGCAGGATCTCATTGGAGGTGGTTCTGCCTATGCCGTAAATATAGGTAAGGCCGATTTCCACCCGTTTGTCTCTGGGTAAGTCGACACCGGCTATACGAGCCATGCTTTGTACCTTCCTTTCCTTTTTGGAATGTTCTGCAGGCGCAAGGGGCCTGCGTCGTAAACAATTTTTATCTGAACGTCCCCAGGGTCGCCCCGCTGTCTCACGACAGGAAGGCTCAGCCGCACACCTGAAAACGGTTCATTCTTCTTCCTCCGGGCTCCGCCGGCAAAGGCGGAAGACCCCTGCGGGAATGTCCGGAGAGGGGCCCTCAGCCCTGCTTCTGCTTGTGCTTGGGGTTCTCACAGATGACCATTACCTTGCCATTGCGCTTGATGACCTTGCACTTTTCGCAGATGGGTTTCACCGAAGCTCTTACTTTCATCTTTCCAATCCTCCTATTTATCTCTCCAAGTGATCCGGCCCCGGGACAGATCGTAGGGGGAAAGCTCCACCTTTACCCTGTCCCCCGGCAGAATGCGGATGAAATTCATCCTGATCTTGCCGGAGATGTGCGCCAGCACTTCATAGCCGTTTTCCAGCTTCACTATAAACATAGCGTTGGGCAGAGATTCCTGCACCTTGCCGAATACCTCAATGACATCCTTTTTCGCCAATTAGCGCACCTCCTTCTGTCTTTCGCACGGACACCGGCTGCATGGACATTGACACTCTTCTCTGCTGTATTTCCGCAGAGCCTCCCGAATATGGCTGTTTTCCAACTTCTTCCCTTCCCGCAGCCGGCTGTATACACCGTTGTCCGGCAGATTGACTCCCTGCAAATGCTTCAGCTTCTTGCGTTTTGGAGCCTCCACCGTCCGGCCCAGGCCGTCTGCGATCCACACTTCCCGGTCTCCCGCCGGCGCCAGGATGACGAAGGCCTTGCCTTTGTCCCTGCCCGCCTTGGAAAAAACGATCTGGCCGGGGAAAAAATCCTTTGCACTCTCCATCTGCCGCCTCCTTTATATGGTCAACAGCAGCGGTTCGCCATCGGTGATGACCACCGTGTTTTCATAGTGGGCGGAGAGCTTTTTGTCCCGGGTCTCCACCGTCCAGCCATCCTCCATCAGGTCCACTTCCCAGCCTCCCTGGTTGATCATGGGTTCTATGGCCAGGACCATGCCCGGCGCCAGCCGGGGTCCCCTTCCGGGGAGACCGTAATTGGGGATCTGGGGTTCCTCGTGCATCTTTCTTCCTATGCCGTGGCCCACAAATTCCCGGACCACCGAGAAGCCTTCTTCCTCTACCCGGCTCTGAATGGCCGCCGAAACGTCCGAAAGCCGGTTTCCCGCCCGGCAGAATTCCAGCCCCTTGAAAAAGCTGGCCTCCGCCGTGGCGATGAGCCTGGCCGCCTCCGCCGATATCTCCCCTGCGGGATAGGTGCGGGCGGCGTCGCTGTAATAGCCGCGATGGATGGTGCCTATGTCTACGCTGACAATGTCCCCTTCCTCTAATCTGCGCTTTTTGGAAGGAATGCCGTGAACCACCTGATGGTTCACCGATACGCAGGCGCTGGCGGGATAGCCGGAGTATCCCTTGAAGGCCGGAATCATTCCGTGGGACAGGATAGTGTCTTCTACAAAACGGTCCACGTCCCAGGTGCTGATGCCCGGTCTGATCACCCGGGAAAGCTCCCGGAGGATAAGGGCCGTCACCTCAGCGGCCTGCCGCATCAACTCTATTTCTGCCCTGGATTTTATGATGATCATGTGCTTGTCACTGGCCCAGGGCTTCCACTATGGCGCCGAAGACCCGCTCGGGGCCGCCGGTCCCTTCTATGGGAAGGAGACAGCCGGCCTTTTCATAGTAAGCCACCAGGGGCATGGTCTGCTCCTTGTAGACCAGAAAGCGGTTCTTCACTGTTTCTTCTGTATCGTCGGCCCGCTGGTAGACTTCTCCGCCGCAGTGGTCGCAGACGCCTTCTTTTTTGGGAGGCATGTTCTTTACATGGTACGGTGCGCCGCAGCTCCGGCAGACCCGCCGCCCTATCATCCTCTCCAGAAGCTCATCCTCGTCCACCCGCAGGTCCACCACGGCGGTGAGGGCTTTGCCCTCTCCCTTCAGGAACTTATCCAGCTCCTCCGCCTGAAAGACGGTGCGGGGGAAGCCGTCCAGCAGAAAACCGCCGCGGCAATCCTCCTGGGCCAGCCGGTCGTTGACCAGGGCCACCACCAGCTCGTCGGGCACCAGGGCGCCCTTGTCCATATACTTTTTGGCCTCTACGCCCAGGGGCGTGCCTTCCTTTACGTTCTTCCGGAAAATGTCTCCCGTGGAGATATGGGGGATCTGATACTTTTCGGCGATCTTCACCGCCTGCGTTCCTTTTCCCGCCCCCGGAGGACCCAGCAATACCAGTTTCATAAGGCCCACTCTCCTTTTCTATTTCAGGAAGCCCTGATAATTCCTCATCACCATCTGGTTTTCTATCTGCTTCATGGTATCCAGGGCCACGCCTACCGCAATGAGCAGGGAGGTCCCGCCAAAGCTGATCTGCAAGGCCGTAAACTGCTGGATCAGGGTGGGAATGGTAGCCACCACCGCCAGGAAAATGGCGCCGGCAAAGGTGATCCGGTTCATTACCTTGTTTAAGTATTCCACCGTGGACCGTCCGGGACGGATGCCGGGGATGAACCCGCCGTTGTTCTTCATGTTGTCCGCCACGTTCTGGGGATTGAACACCAGGGCCGTGTAGAAATACGTGAAGAAAACGATGAGCAGGATGTTGAATACCGCATAGATCCAGACGCCGGGATCCCCTGTGGGAGAAAGCCACTTGGTGACCCAGGCGGCAAAGCCCGTATCCGGAATGAAGTATGTGATGGTTAAGGGGAATTGCAGCAGGGAAAGGGCAAAGATGACGGGGATGACGCCGGCCTGGTTCACCTTCATGGGAATGTGAGTGCTCTGGCCGCCGTACATTTTCCGTCCCACCACTCTCTTGGCGTACTGCACGGGGATCCTTCTCTGGCCCTGCTGGAACACCACTATGCCCACTACCACGCAGAGGGCAAAGACGGCGAAGAGCACCAGGGACATGAGGCCTACCTCGCCGGCCCTGTAACTGAGCCAGGAGGTATGGATGGCCGAGGGGGCCCGGGCTATGATGCCGCCGAAGATGATGAGGGAAATGCCGTTCCCTACGCCGTTTTCGTTGATCATTTCGCCCAGCCACATGAGGAAGGCCGTTCCTGCGGACAGGACCAGCACCACCAGGGCCACGTTCCAGAAATCGTAGCTGATAAGGGCGTCTCTGAACAGGCCCACCGTCATGCCGATGGCCTGGACAAAGGCCAGCACCACCGTAAGATATCTGGTGTACTGGGCAATTTTCTTTCTGCCTTCCTGCCCTTCCTTCGCCAGCTGCTCCAGCCGGGGAACGGCTATGGTCAGCAGCTGCAGGATGATGGACGCCGTGATGTAAGGCGTTATGCTCAGGGCAAAGATGGTAAAGTTGCTGAAAGCGCCGCCGGAAAAGAGATCGAACAGACTCAACAGCCCCATTTCACCGCTGAACAGATCGCCCAGGATGCTCCTGTCTATATTAGGTACGGGGATGTTGCTGCCGATACGGAAGACCAGAAGCATCAGGAGGGTGAAGATGATCTTCTTCCTGATATCCGGCACCTTCCATGCGCGGCCTATGGTCCTGATCATTTCCATATCAAATCACCTCGGCCTTTCCGCCGGCGGACTCGATCTTTTCCACTGCGGTCTTGCTGAATTTATGGGCCTGGACGGTCAGCTTCTTTTCCAGGCTTCCCTCTCCCAGGACCTTGACTCCGTCCAGAACCTGCTTGATGATCCTTTTTTCCTTCAGGAGCTCCGGGGTCACCACGGCGCCGTCCTCAAAGGCATTGAGGGCGTCCACATTGAGGATGGCCCACTGCTTTTTCCAGATGTTAGTGAATCCTCTCTTGGGGATCCTTCTGTATAAAGGCATCTGACCGCCTTCAAAGCCCAGCCGGGTGCCGCCGCCGGCCCTGGAGTTCTGTCCGTTCATGCCTCTGCCGGCAGTTTTTCCCTGTCCGGTGGCAGTGCCTCTGCCCTTTCTCTTGGGCTTTTTGGTGGAGCCTTCCGCTGCTCTTAATTCATGCAGTTTCATTTCTGAAGCGCCTCCTTCCTAAACTTCTTCCACTTTGACCAGATGCGGGACCTTGCCGGCCGCGCCCCGGGTCTGAGCGTTATCGGGAAGGAGCACCGTATGGTTCAACTTCCTGAGCCCCAACGCTTCTACAACTCTCTTCTGATAGGGAGAAGCGCCTATGGTACTCTTTACAAGAGTGACCTTCACCTGTTTTTCAGCCATTTTGCTTCTCCTCCTATCCTAAGATCTCTTCTTTTGTTTTTCCGCGGAGCCTGGAGATCTTTTCCACGGTCTTCAGGTCCCGGAGTCCTTCTATGGTGGCGTAAGCCATGTTGCCCGCATTGTTGGAGCCGATGGACTTGGCCCGGACGTCCTTGATGCCCGCCAATTCCAGGACGGTACGCACGGAGCTGCCGGCGATGACGCCGGTGCCGGGGACCGCCGGCATGATGAGCACCTGGCCGGCGCCGAAAATGCCCAGGCTTCTGTGGGGCACCGTGGTCCCCACGGTGGGGACGTAGATCAGATTCTTCTTTGCGTCCTCTATGGCCTTGCGGACAGCTTCGGGAATTTCCTGAGCCTTGCCCTGGCCCACGCCTACATAACCCTCGCGGTTTCCTACCACCACGGTGACGCTGAAGCGGAAGTTCTTGCCGCCCTTTACTACCTTGGCCACGCGCCGGATGTTGACGATGGACTCCTGCAGCTCAAACTTGGACGCATCTATTCTTTCCTGTCGCATTCTCTTCCTCCTCCTTAGAATTTCAGGCCGGCTTCACGGGCGCCGTCCGCCAATTCCTTTACTCTTCCGTGATACAGGAATCCGCCTCTGTCGAAGGATACGTTCTCTATCCCCTTCTCCAGAGCCTTCTTGCCCAGCGCCTGGCCTACCAGCTTGGCGGCCTCTTTGTTGCCGCCGTTGGCAGCCTGAGCCTTTATCTCCTTTTCCAGAGAGGACGCAGACACCAGGGTGTTCCCCGCCACATCGTCTATGATCTGGGCGGAGATGTTGCTGTTGCTTCTGTATACGCAGAGCCGGGGCTTCTCAGGAGTGCCGAATACGTTCTTTCTGACCCTGGCATGTCTGGCCAGGCGTTTGTCGTTGCGACTTTCTTTTCCTGCCATTTTCTTCACTCCTTTCTTACTTCTTACCGGTCTTGCCTTCTTTTCTGCGCACCACTTCGCCGGCGTAACGGACGCCCTTGCCCTTGTAGGGTTCCGGGGGCCGCTTGGACCTGACGATGGCTGCATAGTTTCCGACAAGAGACTTATTGATGCCCTTTACCACAACTTCCGTGGGGCTGGGAACTTCCGTGGTGATCCCTTCCGGGTCCGGCATTTCCACCGGGTGAGAATAGCCCAGAGCCATTACCAGGTTGTTGCCCTTCTTTTCGGCTCTGTAGCCCACGCCCTGGATGACGAGCTTCTTTTCGAAGCCGTTGGAGACGCCGGTCACCATATTATTGATCAGGGTGCGGGCCAGCCCGTGAGCGCAGCGGGAATCTTTATCGTCCCCGCCTCTGCTGACGGTAAGCACGCCGTCCTTCATTTCTACCTTTACTAAATTGCTGATCTGCTCCTGCAGCTCACCTTTCGGTCCCTTTACAGTAACAAGATTGCTGTCACTGACTTTTACCTCGACGCCCGCAGGTAGAGTTACAGGCAATTTTCCGATTCTTGACATCGTTTGTACCTCCTCTTACCTTCTCTTGTTACCACACGTAGCAGATGACTTCGCCGCCCACACCCAGCTTCCGGGCGTCTTTGTCGCTGAGGACGCCCCTGGAGGTGGAGATGATGGCGATGCCCAGGCCCCCCAGGACCCTGGGGACCTCGTTGCTCTTGGCATATACTTTCAGTCCGGGCTTGGAGATCTTCTTCAGGCCGCTGATGACTCTTTCCTTGTCGGCCCCGTACTTCATCTGTACCCGGATGATGTCCTGAGTAGCGTCTTCTATGATATCGAAACCCTTGATATATCCCTCCGCCAGCAGAATGTCCGCAATGGACTTTTTCATTTTGGAAGCGGGGATATCCACGGTGGCGTGTCCTACAGTGTTGGCATTTCTGATTCTTGTCAGCATATCCGCAATAGGATCTGTCATGGTCATTTCACTGTACCTCCCTTCTTTACTATTACCAACTGGCTTTCTTGACGCCGGGGATCTCTCCCTTGTAAGCCAGTTCTCTGAAGCAGATACGGCAGATGCCGTATTTCCGCAGGTACGCGTGAGGCCGTCCGCAGATCTTGCATCTGGTATAGGCGCGGGTTGCATACTTTGGTTTTCTCTGCTGTTTGATCTTGAGAGATGTCTTAGCCACTTCATTCCCTCCTTACTTCGCAAACGGCATACCGAGCAGCTCCAGAAGCGCCTGGGCTTCCTCGTCGGTTTTGGCCGTAGTCGTGAACACGATATTCATTCCTTTGATCATATCTACCTGATCATAGACGATCTCCGGAAAAATCAGCTGCTCTTTGACGCCCATGGAGTAGTTGCCCCGTCCGTCGAAGGAGTTTCTGCTGACGCCCTTGAAGTCCCTTACCCGGGGAAGGGCGACGTTGAAAAACTTATCGGCAAATTCATACATGTTGTCCCCCCGCAGGGTGACCTTGGCGCCCACGGACATGCCCTGGCGCACCTTGAAGTTGGCTACGGATTTCTTAGCCTTGGTGACCACGGGGCGCTGCCCGGTGATGGCTGCTATCTCGTTTACCGCCGTCTCCATGACCTTGGGATTGTCCTTGGCCTCTCCCAGACCCATGTTGATGGTGATCTTCTCCAGCCTGGGCACTTCCATGACATTTTTATACTGGAATTTGTCCATCAGGCCTTTGAATACGTCGGTTTTATATACTTCTCTTAATCTGGCTGTCAACTTGCTTTCCTCCCTTCCTTAATCCAGGACCTGGCCGGTCTTCCTGGAAACGCGCTTTTTCTGCCCGTTCTGTACCGTGTGGCCGATCCTGGTGGGAGCTTTGGCGTTTTTGTCCCAATACATGACGTTGGAGACATGGATGGGGCCTTCCTGGTGTTTGATCTCCGCAGCCGCCTTCCGGGTCTGCTTCTGATGCTTTGTCTGGACATTGACGCCCTCGACGATGATCTGCTCCGTCTTGGGCATGGCTTTCAGCACCTTGCCTCTTTTGCCTTTGTCTTTGCCGCTGATGACGAGCACCGTATCGTCTTTCTTGATATTCATGCTCTGCACCTCCTACAGCACTTCCGGCGCCAGAGACACGATCTTCATGAAGCTCTTGTCTCTCAGCTCTCTGGCGACAGGCCCGAAAATACGGGTCCCCACGGGGTTCTTATCTTCCTTTATTATGACTGCGGCGTTCTGGTCGAACTTCACATAGCTTCCGTCTACGCGGCGGGCGCCGGTCTTGGTCCGGACCACCACGGCCTTTACAACATCGCCCTTCTTGACGACGCCGCCGGGAGTGGCCTCCTTGACGGCGCAGACGATGATGTCGCCTATGTTCGCATACTTGCGGCTGGTGCCGCCGAGAATGCGGATGCAAAGTAATTCCTTTGCGCCTGAATTGTCGGCTACCTTCAATCTGGTTTCCGGCTGAATCATCTCGATTGCCTCCTTCCGCTATTTTACCTTCTCGACGATGTTCACCACGCGCCATCTCTTGTCCTTGGACAGGGGCCGGGTTTCCATGATCCTCACTTTATCGCCGATGTTGCATTCGTTGGTTTCATCGTGAGCCTTGAACTTCTTGGTCCGTTTGACAGCCTTGCCATAAAGGGAATGTCTTACGAAATCCTCAACAGCCACGGTGACGGTCTTATCCATTTTGTCGCTGACGACTATGCCGACTCTGGTCTTTCTCCTGTTTCTGTCTTCCATAATTCCATCCTCCTTTCTTTAGCCTTCCGCTCTCTTGAGCTCCTTCTCGCGAAGGACTGTCTTTACTCTGGCGATCTCTCTTTTTACATCCCGCATCTTGATGGGGTTTTCCAGCTGGCCGGTCTCGTTCTGGAACCTGAGGTTGAAGAGTTCCTTCTTCAGCTTCAGCGCCTCGTTGCGGAGTTCGGCCTCGGTCATTTCTCTCATCTTTTCTATCTTCATTTGGCTTCACCACCCTCTGCGGTCTCCTGCCCTTTTATGGCAAACTTGCACTTGACAGGGAGCTTGTGAGAGGCCAGTCTCATGGCTTCTCTGGCTTTTTCCTCGGATACGCCGTCGATCTCGAACATCACTCTGCCCGGCTTCACCACGGCTACCCAGTATTCGGGAGCGCCCTTACCGGAACCCATCCGGACTTCGGCAGGCTTCTTGGTGACGGACTTGTGGGGGAAGATCTTTATGAAGACCTTTCCGCCTCTTTTGATGGACCTGGTCATGGCGATACGGGCGGCCTCTATCTGATTGGAGGTGATCCATCCGCAAGACTGGGCCACCAGCCCATAAGAACCGTATGTTATGGTGTTGCCCTTGGTGGCCACACCCTTCATTCTTCCTCTATGGACCCTACGACGTTTTACTCTTTTTGGCATTAACATCGCACTGTTCCTCCTTTCTTATTCTTCTGCAGGGGCTTCGGCAGCCGCTGCAGGGGCTTCCGCCTCTACGGGAGCGGCGGCTTCCGGTGCGGGTGCGGGCGCGGCCTTGGGAGCCGTCCGCTTCCGGGGATTCACCGCTTTGGGAATGGCAGGACCCTCGTCCCTTCTGCCCCTGCGGTCTCCCCTGTTATCTCCGTCCCTCCGGGGCGGCCGGTCTCCGTCCCGTCTTCTCCGGTCGTCGCCCTTGGGGCCCTCTTCCGGAATGGTGCTCTGCAGGCCCTTGGCCAGGATCTCTCCGTGATTGATCCACACCTTTATGCCTATGCGGCCATAAGTGGTGTTGGCCTCTGCAAAGCCGTAGGTGATGTCCGCCCGCAGGGTGTGCAGGGGGACGTTGCCCTCGCTGTACTTTTCGCTTCTGGCGATCTCGGCGCCTCCCAGTCTTCCGGAAGCCACTACCTTGATGCCCTTGGCGCCGGCCTTCATGGTGCGTCCAATGGCGCTCTTCATGGCCCGCCGGAAAGAGATCCTCTTTTCCAGGGCCTGGGCGATGCTCTCGGCGGTGAGCTGGGCGTCCAGCTCCAGGCGCTTCACCTCTATGACGTCCACAAAGACGGTTTTGCCCGTGAGCTTTTCCAGTTCTGCTTTCAGTTCGTCCGTGCCTGTCCCGGAGCGTCCTATCACCATACCGGGCTTGGCCACCAGGACCTTCACCCGCATCTGGTTGTCGGCGGCCCGCTCAATGAGGATACGGGCGACGCCGGCGCCATAGAGCCGCTTTTTGACGAAGGTCCTTACCTTTTTATCTTCTACCAGGTAATCGGCAAAATCCTTTTTATCTGCATACCATTTGGAATCCCAGTCTTTTATGATTCCGACCCGCATTCCGTGGGGGCTTACTTTCTGACCCATTCTGACAAACCTCCTACTCTTTCTCTCTCAGGGTAACGCCGATGTGCGTGGTCCTTTTGTTGATCCGCTGGGCCCTTCCGTGGGAAGCGGCTCTCCACCTTTTCAGCGTAGGTCCCTGATTTGCATAGATCTCTGCCACATACAGGTTGTCAGGATCCATATCGTGGTTGTTTTCAGCGTTGGCCGCCGCGGACTGCACTACCTTTTCCACCAGCTCGGAGCCCTTGCCCGGGGTGAATTTCAATATGGTCAGCGCCTCTTTCAAGTCCTTCCCCCGCACCAGATCTACTACGGGCTTCAGTTTAATGGGAGACATCCTGACATATTTTGCAATTGCTCTTGTTTCCATGTTCATTCATCTCCTCTCGACTACCGTTTCTTCACCTTGGAAGATTTGTCCGCCGCATGGCCCCGGTAGTTCCGGGTGGGGGCAAATTCGCCAAGTCTGTGTCCGACCATATCCTCGGTGATGTACACCGGCACGTGCTTCTTTCCATCGTGGACCGCTATGGTGTGTCCTACCATCTGCGGAAAGATGGTGGAGGGCCTGGACCAGGTCTTGATGACCTTTTTATCGTTGGCTGCGTTCATGGCCTCTATGGCCGCCAACAGCTTTTCATTCACAAAAGGACCTTTTTTCAGTGATCTGCTCATTTATCCGCGCTCCTCCTTTCCGCTATTTCACATTGCGTCTCTTGACGATGTATTTATCCGAATGCTTGTTTTTCTTTCTGGTCTTGTATCCCAGAGCGGGCTTGCCCCAAGGGGTTACCGGGCCTACCCGGCCGATGCCGGCCTTGCCCTCGCCGCCGCCGTGGGGATGGTCGTTGGGGTTCATTACGGAGCCTCTCACCGTGGGACGGATGCCCATGTGGCGCTTCCTTCCGGCCTTGCCCAGGTTGATGTTGCCGTGGTCTATATTGCCCACCTCGCCGATGGTGGCCCGGCATTCCATCCGGATCTTCCGGACCTCTCCCGAAGGCAGACGCACGGAGCAGTAATTGCCTTCCTTGGCCAGGATCTGCGCGCCGTTGCCGGCGGCTCTCACCATCTGGGCGCCCTTGCCGGGCTTCAGCTCTATGCAGTGGACCACGGTGCCCAGGGGAATGTTCTTTACCGGCAGCGTGTTGCCGATCTTGATGTCCGCATTTTCCCCGGAGACGATGATGTCTCCCACCTGGAGCTTGTTGGGGGCGATGATGTACCGCTTTTCCCCGTCCGCATAAAAGATGAGGGCGATGTTGGCGGTACGGTTGGGATCGTACTCTATGGCGGCCACCTTGCCGGGGACGCCGTCCTTATTCCTCTTGAAATCTATGATGCGGTACTTGGGCCGGGCCCCGCCGCCTCTGTGTCTTACGGTGATCTTTCCCCGGGAGTTCCTGCCGGCGTGCTTGTTCATGGACACGGTGAGGGACTTTTCCGGAGTGGTTTTGGTGATCTCTTCAAATGTGGAAACCGTCATGCCCCGAAGGCCGGGAGATGTGGGTTTATATTTCTTGATTCCCATTGCTTTCTACCTCCTTACAGACCCTGGAAGAATTCGATTTCCTTACTCTTCTTGGTAAGGGTCACGATGGCTTTCTTGGAGGCCGACGTCGTTCCGACGCTTCTTCCCATTCTCTTAACTTTTCCCTTCAGGTTCATGGTGTTCACTCTGGCCACCTCCACGCCGAAGATCTCTTCCACGGCGCTCTTGATCTGGGTCTTGTTGGCGTCCACGTGTACCTTGAACGTGTATCTTCTCTTCGCCGCGTCGTCCATGCTTCTCTCTGTGATGACGGGCTTCAGGATGATGTCGTAAGATGTTTTCATTATGAATACACCTCCTCTATTTTCTCAATGGCCGCCCTGGTGGTGATGAAGCTGGTGTGGTTGAGGATCTGGTACACGTTCATCTCGTTTACAAAGGTGGTGGCCACACCGGGGATGTTGGCGGCGGAACGGATGACGTTCTCGTTCTTCTCCGGAGTCACTATGAGGGCTTTCTTCGCCGCATTGACGTTGGCCAGCACTTTTACCATTTCCTTGGTTTTGGGCGCTTCCAGGCTCAGCTCGTCCAGCACTATGATCTCCTGCTCCTGCACCTTGGAAGCCAGGACGGATTTCATTGCCAGCCGCTTCACCTTTTTATTGATGCTGTATCTGTAATCCCGGGGCTTGGGGGCGAAGGTGACGCCGCCGCCTACCTGGGTGGGGTCCGTGGAGCTTCCCTGCCGGTGCCGGCCGGTGCCCTTCTGTCTGAACGGCTTTTTGCCGCCTCCCCTTACTTCTCCTCTGGTCTTGGCGGACTGAGTGCCCTGCCGCTGGTTGGCCAGATAGTTCTTTACCACTGTGAGAACGGCGTCCTGATTGGGCTCTATGCCGAAAATTTCATCCTTCAGCTCTAAGGTGCCCACTTCTTTGCCGTCCATGTTGAGCATGGTTACTGTTGCCATTTTCTGACCCCCCTTTCCTATTTATCGCCTTGGCCTTTTACTGCGTACTGGATGCGGACAAGACCGCCCTTGGGTCCCGGCACCGCGCCTTTTACGAGCATCAGGTTTCTCTCGGGAATAACTTTTACCAGGACCACGTTCTGCACGGTGACGGTATCCCGGCCCATGCGCCCTGCGGCCTTGTTGCCCTTGAACACTCTGGAGGGGTAGGTGCCGCCTGCCAGAGCGCCGGCCAGCCTGTGGTGCTTGGAGCCGTGGGACATGGGGCCTCTGGCCTGTCCCCAGCGCTTGATGTGGCCCTGGGTGCCCTTGCCCTTGGAGGTGCCGGTGACGTCCAGCTTCTTCCCCTCTTCAAAGTCCGCCACGGTGATGACCTGGCCCTGCTCGTAGCTTTCGCCCTCGTCCAGCCGGATCTCCTGGAGGTATTTCTTCAGGGGAGCGTCCCACTTGGCGAAATGTCCCTTCATGGGCTTGTTGACTCTCTGTTCCTTTACGTCCTGGAAGCCGATCTGAACGGCGTTATAGCCGTCTGTTTCCACGGTTTTCACCTGAGTGACCACCGCCGGGCCCGCCTCTATGACGGTGACGGGGATCACGGCGCCTGCTTCGGAAAAAACCTGAGTCATGCCGATCTTTTTCCCTAAAATGGTTAACATCTTTTCTATTTCTCCTTTCTTACAGCGGATCGCCGGAGGCGATCATACTAAGATTTTTTACAGCTTGATCTCGATATCGACGCCGGCGGGCATATCCAGCTTCATGAGGGCGTCGATGGTCTTGGGGGTGGGGCTCAGGATATCTATGAGGCGCTTGTGGGTGCGCTGCTCAAACTGCTCTCTGGAGTCCTTATACTTGTGGACGGCCCTGAGGATGGTGACCACTTCCTTCTCCGTGGGGAGGGGGATGGGGCCGGAGACCTCTGCGCCGTTCTGCCTGGCAGTCTCCACGATGCGGGCGGCGGACTGGTCCAGAGCCTTGTGATCGTAAGCCTTCAGCTTGATTCTGATTTTCTGGGTGCTCATCTTTTTTTCCTCCTGTTGATTTTCGTACGTTTTCGCTATGCCTGTACGGGGAGCCCTTATTCTACACACTGCCGGGTGTTCCGCATTTTCCTGCACACCGACAAGCGCCCAGGCCCCTTCGCCCCCTTCCGGAGGGGACAATTCTCGGCGGAAATTACCTGATAGCTCAGCAACTTCCCGCTTCAACGCCTAATTCGCAAGCTTTTTGATTATATTATAGTGAAAATGAGAATGCAAGCTTTTTTTATAAAAAAAACGGAGAAAATCCAAAAGTTTTTTCCCCCTTGTTTTCCGAGCATTTCAACATTCTTTCCTGGTCTTTTTAGAACACGCCGCCGTGCGTTTCTTTTTTTTTGAAAACACCCGCCGGTCCAAAAAACGAAACACGCCATTGCGAACTTAGGGGTATTGTCCCCTAAGTTCGCAATGGCGCATCCCGCCGTATCCTGTTTTCCTCATGTGCCGGACCGGGCCGGCTCCATCTCGTTGAAATAGCTCAGGGTCTCTTCATAGCTCTGCTTGCTGTCTGCGGTCTGGGCCCCTGCCTGGCTGCTTGTATACTCCTGCCAGTTCTCACTCCCGGCGCCGGCCAGCACCTTATAAACGTTGGTCCCCTGGTCCCTGGTCTTTTCCGTGATCCTCATGTAGCCTGCCGTGTAGGTATTTCTGGCGGAATTATAGCGGATCACCCGCACCCTGTCTCCCACCTCGTATTCCGTGATGTCCTGGTCCGTCCACCACGCAACGGGGGTGGTTCCTTCCATCCGCAGGGCCCAGGATCTGATGTTGTAGTCCTGCAGATACACTCCCTGCTCTGCAAAATAGTCCAGTATCTTTGCCGTGTTCCCTGCGATCTCCGTTCCATCCTCCACCACCACGGTGGAATCTATTTCTCCGAAGGATGTGATGCCCTTGGCGGACAGGGCGTCGGTGAAAAGCTTGTCCGGCGCATCCATCCCCGCAGTATAGACGAGGCCCTCCGCAGACTGGGCCTCCAGCCCGCCGTGAAGGCTGCATGAAATGCTTTCGATGCTTCCGTACCCTTCTTTGTAGACCACGGTGCAGACGCCGCCGCACTTGGCCTCATAAGTATCCGCCGCGCTGACGACGCCGCCGAATTCCCCTGCGGCTTCCTCCAGCAGAGGCTGAGGGTCCTCCACCTGGTAGGCCTGATAAGCGGCGGAGGCCAGATAGAGCCGCTGCACGCCGGACATGTTCACCTGACAGGCCGTCCTGTTGGCTTTGTCTATGTACCCGGTAAGGGCGGGAATGGCAATGGCGGCCAGAACGGCCAGGATCACCAGCACCACTATCACTTCCACCAAAGTAAAGCCGCTCCGATATTTTTTCCCTGGCTTCTCTCCGACGTATTCTCTCCGCAATGCTGCCGTCTCCCTTCTTAAAAGGTTTCAAACCTCTTTTTTATTTAATTATAGCACTTTTTTCCGTAACTTTCCATCCTTTTTAAAAATTTGTTCCCAGCCGCCGGTATTCCAGAGAGGTTCCCGCCTGCTTCAGCCGTATGGCCGTCAGGAAGGCGCCGGCGGTATCCACGCAAGTCAGCACCGGCAGCCCCTGCTCTATGGCCTTCCGGCGCAGAGAGAAGCCCTGGCTGTCCTTGTGGTTGGCCAGGCTGGCCACGTTGATCACCAGGTCCACCCCGGCTCCCATGATGGCTTTGGCCTCTTCAAAGGACTTCTCCTCCGTTTCCAGCCCCGACGCCTTCAGAAAGGCCGCCGTTCCCGGAGAGGCGTAGAGCTTCAGGCCCAGGTCCGCATACTTCTTCATCACCGCCGCCGTAGCCTCTGTCTTATCGTGGTCGCTGACAGAAACGTAGACGCCGCCGGTTTCCGGTATGTTCATTCCTGCGGCCAGAAAGCCTTTATAGATGGCTTTGTCCAGATCCGGGTCTATGCCCAGGACCTCTCCCGTGGATTTCATTTCCGGCCCCACGGCCACGTCCATGTCCGTCAGCTTGGCCCCGGAGAACACGGGGACCTTCACTGCGTAATCCCGGCTCTGGGTATAAAGCCCCGTGCCGTATTCCGAATCCGCCAGTCTGTGGCCCAGCATGGCCGCCACCGCCAGCTTCACCATGGGCACCCCCGTCACCTTGCTGAGGATGGGCACCGTCCGGGACGCCCGGGGATTCACCTCTATCACGTACACCTGGCTGCCGTCCCAGGCGTACTGGATGTTCACCAGCCCCACCACATGGAGGGCGGCGCTGATGCGCTCCGTATAATCCAACAGGGTGCTCACCACATCCTCCGGCAGGGAGAAATGGGGGTACACGGAAATGCTGTCGCCGGAATGGACCCCGGTGCGCTCTATGTGTTCCATGATCCCGGGGATCAGCACGTTTTCCCCGTCGGCGATGGCGTCCACCTCCATCTCCTTGCCTTCTATATATTTGTCTATCAGGACCGGATGCTCCTCGGACAGGGACACGGCCTCTTTCAGATATTTTTTCAGCTCGTCGTCGTCGTAGACCACCTGCATGGCCCGGCCGCCGATGACGTAGGAGGGCCGCACCACCAGGGGATAGCCCAGCCTGCCCACCGCCTCAAAGGCCTGCTCCTGGTCGGTGACGGCGCAGCCCGCCGGCGTGGGGATGCCCAGCTCTCCCAGCAGGGCGCTGAACTTCTCCCGGTCCTCCGCCAGGTCTATGTACTTGAAGGCGGTGCCCAGTATCTTTATGCTCCGCTTGCTGAGCTTCTCCGCGATGTTCAGGGAGGTCTGGCCGCCGAACTGCAAGATGACGCCCTCGGGCCGCTCCTTTTTCAGCACGTTCATCACATCGTCCACATGGAGGGCCTCAAAATACAGCTTGTCCGAGGTATCGAAGTCCGTGCTCACCGTCTCCGGGTTGTTGTTTATGATGATGGCCTCGTAGCCCAGGTCCTTTATGGCCCAGACGCCCTGGACGCAGCAGTAATCGAATTCTATGCCCTGGCCGATGCGGATGGGCCCGGAGCCCACCACCAGGATCTTCTTCCGGTGGGAGACCTCCACCTCGTCCTCGCTGTCGAAGCAGGAATAGTAGTAAGGAGTGGCCGCGTCAAATTCGCCGCCGCAGGTGTCCACCATTTTATAGACGGGGAAAATATCGTGATAGATACGCATGTCCTGAAGGGCCGCCCGGGGGATCCCGGTCAGCTCCAGGATCTCGCTGTCCGTGAAGCCCATTTCCTCCGCCTCGTAAAGAAGAGTGTCCGTCAGCTCTTCCTCCTGCAGCTGGTATTCCATCTCCACTATGAACAGGATCTTGTTCAGGAACCAGCGGTCTATTTTCGTGACCTCATAGATCTCGTCCACCGTCATCAGCTTCCGGCGCAGGGCCTCCGCAATGCAGAAGATCCGCTCGTCGTCGCAGGCGGCCAGCTTCTGCCGGAGCATTTCATCGCTGAGGCCGGTGACGAAGGGCACCCGCAGGCCGTCGCACTTCACCTCCAGGGAGGTGACGGCTTTCAGCAGGGCGCTTTCGAAGGTGCGGTCTATGGCCATCACCTCGCCGGTGGCCTTCATCTGGGTCCCCAGCTTCCGGGAGGCGGTGCGGAATTTATCGAAGGGCCACTTGGGGAACTTCACCACGCAATAGTCTATGGTGGGCTCGAAGCAGGCGCTGGTGGTGTGAGTGACGTAATTGTGCAGCTCGTCCAGGCTGTAGCCCAGGGCGATCTTGGCGTCGATCTTGGCGATGGGATAGCCGGCGGCCTTGGAGGCCAGGGCCGAGGAGCGGCTCACCCGGGGGTTCACCTCTATCACCACATAATCGTCGGAATAGGGGTCCAGGGCGAACTGGATGTTGCAGCCCCCTTCGATTTCCAGGCTGCGGATGATGTGCAGAGAAGCGTTCCGCAGCATCTGGTATTCCTCGTCCCGCAGGGTCTGGGTGGGAGCCACCACTATGCTGTCTCCCGTATGCACTCCCACCGGGTCCACGTTTTCCATGCTGCATATGATGATGCAGTTGTCCCGGCCGTCCCGGATCACCTCGTATTCTATCTCCTTCCAGCCCGCTACGGATTTTTCCAGCAGGATCTGGCCGATGGCGCTGCTCTCCATGCCCCGCCTGCACAGGAGCTCCAGCTCTTCATCGTTGTGGGCAAAGCCGCCGCCGGTCCCTCCCAGGGTGTAGGCGGGCCGGATGATCACCGGGTAGCCCTCTTTCTTCACAAAGTCCCGGCACTCCTCCATGTCCACGGCGATGGTGCTGCCGGGGATAGGCTCGCCGATTTCCAGCATCAGCTCCTTGAAGGCCTCCCGGTCCTCCGCCTTTCTTATGCTGTCCTTGTTCACTCCCAGGAGCTTCACTCCCAGGCTGTCCAGGACCCCCTTTTCCTGGAGGGTCATGGCCAGGTTCAGCCCCGTCTGCCCTCCGAAGCCCGCCAGCATGCCGTCGGGCCGTTCTGTTTTCAGAATCTCTGTAAGGGCCTCCTCCGTAAGAGGCTCCATATACACCTTGTCGGCGATCCCCTCGTCGGTCATTATGGTGGCGGGGTTGCTGTTCACGAGGATGGTTTCTATGCCCTCTTCCCGGATGGCCTTGCAGGCCTGGGTCCCCGCATAATCGAACTCGGCGGCCTGTCCTATGATGATGGGGCCGGAGCCGATGATGAGTATTTTCTTCAGATTCATATTCTTAGGCATTACAGTGCGCCCCCTTCCATCAGCTTGACAAATTTGGCAAAGAGATACTGGCTGTCTCCCGGTCCCGGGGAAGCCTCTGGATGGAACTGGACGGAAAAGACGGGGAGCTTCCGGTGCTTCATGCCCTCCACGGTGCCGTCGTTGAGGTTGATGTGGGTCACTTCCATGCCCTTCAGGACGATGCTGTCTCCCTTCACCGCATAGCCGTGGTTCTGAGACGTGATGTAAGAACGGTCTATCTCTTTGTCGTAAACGCCGTGGTTGGCCCCCCGGTGGCCGTATTTCAGCTTATAGGTGCTGCCCCCCATAGCCAGGGCCAGTATCTGATGGCCCATGCAGATGCCGAAGATGGGCAGGACGCCGATGAGCTTCCGCACCTCCTCCACCGCTTCCACAGCCAGGGCCGGATCTCCGGGGCCGTTGGTGAGCAGGAGGCCCTGGGGCTTCACCGCCATCATCTCCTCCGCAGAGGTCCCGTAAGGAAACATCCAGATATCGCAGCCGTAGCCCTTCAGGGAATTGAGGATATTGCCCTTCACTCCCATGTCCAGAAGGGCCACCCGTTTCCCCGGCCCCTCTATATGTACGGTCTCCCTGACGCCCACGGCTTTCATCCAGTCCTCCCGAAGCACGGCGGAGGTACACACGGTCTCTGCCTCCTCCGGAGAAATGCCCTCGTTGCTGATCACGCATTTCACCGTGCCCTCCCGGCGTATCTTTCTGGTGATCTGCCGGGTGTCCACACTCCATATCCCCGGCGTCCCGTGGAGCTTCAGCCAGTCGTCTATGTTCATGATGCTGCGGTGATTGGAAGGCCGCATGCTGGTATCCTTTATGATCAGTCCGAAGGCGTGGATGCTCTGGGACTCATTGTCCTCTCTGCTGATGCCGTAATTGCCTATCATGGGGTAGGTCATATTGATGATCTGCCCTTTGTAGGAGGGGTCCGTAAGGATGCGCTGATATCCTGTCATGGAGGTGTTGAACACCAGCTCCCCGGCCCGGGTGCCGGGTGCGCCGAAGCCCTTGCCTTTATACACAGTTCCGTCTTCCAGGTAAATAAGTCCTTCCATACCGTTCTTCCTTTTCTTTATATAGATTTCATCCCCCCAGGGACGCTTTGCATAACTCCGGGAGCCGCCGCCGCTTTCGCAGGATCCCATCCCTCAGGGACGCTTCCTCAAGCGGCGCTTTTTGCTCTGTGAAGAAGTCTTTTGACACAGGGCAAGCCGGCCAGGGCGTTCTCTTCCCCGCCGGCTCTATAATTATACATTAAGATTTATAATTATGCAAGTTGTTTTTCTTAAAAATCTATATAATCGTTGGGATCCACCGGGAGCTCGTCCTGAAGCATTTCAAAATGCAGGTGGGGCGGGTCTGCGCTTTCAAAAAGGGCCGTGTCTCCTACGCCGGCGATCACCTGTCCCCGTTCCACCACGTCTCCCACTTCCACCAGGACGCCGTTGCTGAGATTGGCATAACGGCTCACCAATCCGTCTCCGTGGGCGATCTCTATGGTGTTGCCCAGCCTGTCGTCGGCATAGACTGCGGTGACGGTGCCTCCGGCTGCGGCCTTCACCTGGCTGTCCTTATCCGCTTCTATATCCACCCCCGTGTGCACCACATATTGATCCAGAGTTTTGGAATAAACGGGGACGTCCATGGAATAATCCTTGGTGAGGCTTCCTTCCGCCGGGACTGCGTAAGCCGGGGCCTGCTCCCGGGCCTGTCCCTCTTCTTCTGTTTCCTCGTTGTTGAGGCTGTCCACCGCGGGCACGGGCTGGATCACGTCTATGCCTTCTTCATGGTCCATAGTACCCTGCTCCTGGCTTCCCGTCAAGTCTGTTCCGTTGTTTTCTCCCCGCCAGAAGCCGTAATCGTTCACCGCCATCACTATGGCTGCCATGGCCACCAGCAGGCAGACCACCGTCACCATGGCATAGCGGAATTCCCGCTTCCGCCGCCGGTCCCGCCGGCTGTCATAGGCGCTTCCTCCGTCCACTCTTTCATAGCCTGAGGTCATCTTTTCATACGCGCCCCCCGTATCGGTCTTTCCTATGCCCTCCGTCCTGTCCAGCTCGTCGCCGGGGGCCTTGTCTCTCTCGTCAAATTCGTTCATGTAAAACACCTCCGCCCCTATTCTTGCCCTTTTTCCCCGCCCCTATTCAGCTTTGCTCTCTTCGGGGAAAAAGAAAG
>JAUNBO010000145.1 GCA_030527065.1 Bacillota bacterium
TTGAAATGGAATCCGCCACCCGGACCACCAACCAGGCTGTTCCCACTGCGCCTCCCGCAGGCGCCCCGATCGTGGACTGAAATCTTGTTTAAAGCCCTATAATCAGCGGCACCAGCAGCGGCACCAGGAAGGACAGGGTAACGCCCATGACAAAGGAATAGACAGCCACGTCGCTGCTGGTGGCCCGCTCTACAACGGGCAGGCAGACGTCCATGGCGGCGGCTCCCGGAAGGGCCGTGGCCTCCAGATAACCCACCCGTTTGGCCACTATGGGGATCAGGACTATGCCCAGCATTTCCCGCATCACGTTGTGCATGAAGGAAATGGCGCTGACCTCTGTGGAGTAGTCTGCCAGGATCACCGGCGCCAGGGTGTACCAGCCAAAGCCTGCGCCCACCGCCAGAGCGTCCTTCACCGTCATGGACAGAAGGAAGGAAGCCAGGGCCACCCCGGCGAAGGTCCCTGCCGCCGCCGCTACGGGGAAGGCCAGGATGCGGATCCCTACCTTTTTAAAGTTGTCCACCACCGTCCCTGCGGTGCCGATGTCCACGCCCACAAAGAACAAGAGGATACACAGGCCTATGATCAGCAGGGTCCCGGAAGCTTCTATAAAGGCCGCCGGCAGGAACAGATGACCGGCGGCCATGCCGCAGACCACCGATATCAGGATGAGCTTAGTCATTCCGCCGCACCCCCTCCCGGTCTATGCGGAAGCACTTTCTCACCGCCATCACTGCCAGCACGCTTCCCGCAAAGGCGAAGACTGTCAGCAGAAACGCCGTCAGCCCCAGGCTTCCCAGGGATTCTATCACTGCTCTGTCCGCCCCGATGCGGCCTCCCATCATAAAGACCAGCACCGCAATGGCCACGGTCTGCACCTTCCCTGTCCAGGAAAGGCTGCTTTCTTTTCCCTTGCGCCGGAGGCGGCTCCCCGCCAGGTATCCAAGGAAAGCCATGCCGAAGTACAAGGCCAAAAGTCCGAAATTCTCCAGGAAATCCAATTCTGCACACTCGCTTTCTGTTTATCTATGACTCATTCTATGGCGATTCCGTATTTTTGTTTCTTGCGCATCAGCTGGGCCTGGGTCATGTTCAGGTATTCCGCCGCTTTCCGGGTGCTGCCGCACTTCCGCAGGGCATAGCCTATGAGCTTTTGCTCCTGCTCCTCTATGATGCGGTTGAAGTCCGGCCTGCTCTCCCCCCGGAGCTTCTGCTTCAAATCCAGTACCAGATCGTCGTAGATGTTCTCCCGTATCACTGCGTCCACCTCCTCATAGCCGATGGCGTCCCCCCGGGTGTTGATCACCAGCCGGTGTATGAGATTCTCCAGCTCCCGCACGTTCCCGGGCCAATCATACTCGTAAAGCCGCTCCAGGCCCTCCTGCCTCAGCTCCCTGACCACGCCGTAGCGCTTGTTGTATTTCTCCAGAAAAGCCCTGGCCAGACAGTAGACGTCCTCGGGCCTCTGCCTCAGAGGCGGGACCTCTATCCTGCAGATGTTCAGGCGGTAGTACAGGTCCTCCCGGAACTTCCCTTCCTCCACCAGCTTCCGCAGAGGAACGTTGTTGGCGCAGATCACCCGCACGTTGACGCTGACCTGCCGGGTGCCCCCCAGGCGGTAGAACTGATTTTCCTGCAGCACCCGCAGGAGCTTGGACTGGAGCGACAGGGACAGCTGTCCCACCTCGTCCAGAAACAAGATGCCCTTATCCGCCAGCTCAAAGTAGCCTTTTTTCCCTTCGGCCTGGGCGCCAGTGAAGGAGCCGGCCTCATAGCCGAAAAACTCCGATTCCGCCAGATTTTCCTGGATGGTGGCGCAGTTGATCTTCACGCAGGGATTGGATCGACGGGCGCTGTTTTTGTGGATCAGGCTCAGCACCTTTTCCTTTCCCACGCCGGTCTCCCCCTGGATGATGACGTTGCAGTCATACTCGGCCACGTTCAGGGCTTCCTCCACCATGGCGGCAGTGACCGGGCTCATAAAGACAAAATCGTCGATCTTCCGGATCTTTTTCCGGGCCAGATTCTCCGTCAGCTTTTCCCTTTCCCTGCTCTGCTTCTTCTTTTGATAAAAATCGTCCAGAGCGGCCAGCGAAGGACGGATGTCTGTGAGCAGTTCTATGGCAAAGCCGCTGTGGCCCTCTGAATATTGATCCAGAACGTGTATGACCAGCTCCTTCCCCAGGCTTTCCGCCACCAGCACCGCCTGGCCGCTGTTGTTCTTGGGGCTGGTGAAGTAAAGCCAGCCCTGGTCCCGGGTCAGAAGCACCCCCAGGGCCTCCACCCCGGTGAGCTCCTCGCAGCTCACCGTCAGATCCATCAGAGCCTGTTCCCGCTCCATAATATAATCGTAGGCCCCTATGGGATCGTCTACATCCAGCACATAGAGGACGTCCGCCGTATCTCCCAGCACCTGCCGCAGCTCTTTTTCCGAAAGGCCGTTGCAGCTTTCTCTGTCCAGCACCACCACCAGCCGGCCCTTCCGGCCCAGGGCCTTTCTTATGACGCTGCTGTAGACCAGGGTGGAGAGAGGGTCTCGCCCCAGGACCAGCACCTGCATCCCCGGCCGGGCCAGGGCATGGATCCGGGAAAGAGAACCGGCTTCATCCAGGATGTTCAGGGTGACGTTCAGGGGCAGCCCTTCCGGGCGTTTCAGGATGGGGGTCTTCTGGAACACGATGGCGTAGCCTTTCACCTTCAGCCCTTCATAGGCGTAATCGATCTCCAGGATCTCTTCCAGATGCACCGGTGTGGCGGTCATGGAGGCCAGGCAGACGATCTCGTCTCCCACGGCGTACTTGTCCCCATAGAACCGGGCGTACTCCTCTCCCATCTCTTCAATGACGCCGTGAAAAATACCTCCGCTGTCCGTGGACGGGTTGTGGAGCTTTCCTCTCCGCTCCACGATGTCCAGGATCTTTGCGGTCATTTTCGCCTCGTCCCAGCCGCAGTCGCTGCATATCTGATGAAAGCTGTCCTTTTCCAGAGAAATGGTGGACAGGGACACTCTCATTTCGCCGGGAGCCAGCTCCCGGCGGTTGTCCACCCGCCAGGCGGTCACCGGCACCGTTCCCCGGGGCTCCAGCACCCGGCTCAAGCCGAACATATCCAGCATAGGGATCCCTCCTCTTGACACTCCCCCGGGGCAAAGCCCGGGGCCGGGCCGAAGCGCCGCCGGCGCCGGCGGCCCCGGCGGTCGTTGCAGGCCGGGGCCGGTTTCCGGCCGGCCTACCTCATACCATGGCCGGCGTCTTTGGGGCCGGCCGCCCGATTCCCGCCGGCCTACCGCAAACCAGGGCCGGCGCCTTTGGGGCCGGCCGCCCGATTCCCGCCGGCCTACCGTAGGCCGCTGCCTGCACAACTTATTATAAGCCATCTTATCTCAAGCCGCTGTTTTTGTCAAGGGGCCGGATTCGATTTCGATTCTCGATTTGGTCATTCGATTTGATTTCGATTCTATTTTAAAGGAATTTTCTCTTCATTCTTTTCTGCACACCTTTCGCATTTCCCCCGCCATCCTTCATTTTCCAAGGGTTCTCAAGGGCCTCCCGTTTTTTCATTTGGCAAGGCCCCTTTTGGCACGCCCCTTGCTCTATATAGTGGCAACAAAACAAGAGGAGGGGCCGCTTTCCAAAGAAAGCATAAGTCCCGGGTGAACACACAGACAGGAGGGTTTAAAATGCCAGGATCATCACTTAGAATAAAAGCGTCGCCGTCACTCAGAATAGAAACATTACGGCAAACGGCCTGGAAGATGTATAAAGCCGAACGCGCCGAGGACCGCCTCAAGGCCCGGGCCGAAAAGAAGGCCCGCTTTCTGAAGGCAGGTTTCGGGCACTGTTGCAACAGCCAGCATACAGGCTTCGTCACCGAAGAGGAATATGTGGAAATGTACAGGGACCCCATGCTGAAATACGGCATTACCTGCAACTGTGCCTTCCAGGTGAAAGAGGTGGAGGATTATCTCCGGCAACAATTCCGCACTATGAAAACCGCCTCCGACAACGGCGACCTCACGGCTTAACATAGTGCGTGGCCATACATGGCAGGATCACAGACAAACTCGCAGACCCCCCGTTCCGGCCGGAACGGGGGGTCTGCGTCTGGGCCGGCCGGCCACCGCCACATCAAAACCGGCGCCCGAAGGCGCCGGCCGGTATTGTGGCTGCTATTGCTCCGCCAACGAAGAGCAGTAGAATTCTGCAAATCAAAGATTTGCGAAT
>JAUNBO010000146.1:0-2851 GCA_030527065.1 Bacillota bacterium
CTGGAAAGCGGCGAGAAGGACGAGGAATGAACGCTGTCATTTACGCCCGCTATTCCTCTGACAACCAGCGCGAGGAAAGCATTGAAGGCCAGCTCCGCGAGTGTATCGCCAACGAACGCGGCATGAAAAACACGCGCGGACAGCCCATGTCCTACAACAGCATTCAGCATATGCTCAACAACCGCCGCTATATGGGGGAATACGCTTTCCGTGATATTATCATTCCGGACGGTATTCCCGTCCCTTTGGCGTTATTTCCACGCAAGCAGGTCGTCATAGATTTTTCTTTTTAGCATTGGGGTGTTTTTCACAGCGTCCATCATAGCCCTCCTCATGTGTTCAGTATATCCAGCTGTGCTATAACACCGGATGCACGAAAGGGCAACTACGCGGCACCATCATTCGCACGAAAAGACAAATATAAATCATTCGTCAATTCACGAAAAGACAATATTACTGTACTTGTCCGGGAAAATATGTGTCTGAAAAAAGTTTTGCAAACGAAGTTGATATTTCATCTCGTTTTGGCTATAATAACATCAGATATTAAATCAGCCGAAAGGGAGCTTGGATATGGATACCTATATAAAGCGTCACGCAGAATCAGCCGTACAGAGCCTCACGAGAATGTTCGGGGCGGTTTTGGTCACCGGCCCGCGCCAGGTCGGGAAAACGACGATGCTTCGAAAAATGACCCGGGGGATCAGCTATACAACGCTGGACGACATGGTGGTCAGGGCCGGCGCACGGGAGCAGAGCGGGACCTTCTTCAAGGATAACCCGCCTCCTGTCTTTGTGGACGAGGTTCAGAAAGCACCGGAGCTTTTTGAGCAAATGAAAATGATAATCGACCGTGAGCAGAAAAAAGGGCAATTCTTTCTCTGCGGCTCACAGCAGTTTCAGATGATGAAGGAAGTCAGCGAATCCCTTTCCGGCCGGCTCGGCCTTGTCACTCTGCTGGGTTTTTCAATGCGGGAAAGATATGGCATTACAGACGACACCCCCTTTCTTCCCACAGACGGATATTTCATTGAGCGCAAAAAGCAGCTTGCGGATATCCCGTACGATAAAGTGTGGAAAATGATTCAACGGGGCTCCATGCCGGAGCTTTGTGAAAATCCTGATTTTGACTGGCAGATGTTCTACGGGGCTTATGTCCGCACCTATATCGAACGGGATGTGCGGGATTTGTCCGAGGTGGGCGACACGGTGAAGTTCACCCGCTTTATGGCTGCGGCCGCCGCCTCCACCGGGCGGCTTGTCAACGCAGCGTCCCTTGCCCGTGATGTGGGAATCAGTCAGCCGACGGTAGATCGCTGGCTTTCCATTCTTGTGGCTTCAAACATTGTTTACCTCTTGAAGCCCTACTCCAACAACATCACCAAAAGAGCGATCAAAACGCCAAAGCTGTATTTCCTCGATACCGGCCTTGCGGCGTACCTCACCCGATGGAACACAGCGGAGGTCTTGAAAAACGGCGCTATGGCAGGTGCGTTCTTCGAGAGCTTTGTCCTTTCGGAAATCATTAAAAGCTATTACAACAAAGGCGTTGTGGAGCCGCCGCTTTACTTCTACCGCGACAGAGACATGAATGAGATCGACCTGCTGATAGAGGATGGCGGAACGCTGTATCCGCTGGAAATCAAGAAACACGCCGACCCGCAAAAAAGGGATGTGGACGCCTTCTCCTTGCTTGAACGAATCCCGGGGATCCGGCGGGGGCCGGGCGGCGTCATCTGCCTGTACGACAACCTGATTACCCTGGGAGAAAACGACCGGGTGATCCCTGTCAGATATCTGTGACAAAAAGTAAGGCCGCCGGATCGGCGCTCTTGATTTTTTCCGGCTTTTTTCAAAAAACCCCTTGACCTGTCCATTAATGGGCAGGTTTATACTGTGTATAAGAATGGGGTGATTCTATGCAGAGGAAGGAGCCCGGCATCTGCTTCAAATCACCGATCTGATCCGAAGATACAATGAAAAAGAACAGCAATGTCCTCTTCGTGTGCCGGATATGCTTCTTGTGATCACCGGCGGGGAAATGGCCTACACGCGAGAAGACGGAGTAAAAGTAATACCGGTCGGAACGCTGAGAAATTGAGACCGCGCTGCGGTCTCCGCCGGCAGCATTCGGTTTTGGAAGTATTTTTTAAAAAAGCCGGGGGTTGCTTGCGCTTTGCTGGCGGTAGACTTGCTGTTTGCTTGCAAAGGGCCCTGTACAATGAACTCAGCCCCAGAAAAGCACTTGTACCTGTCCTGCAAATGAGGCAGGCCGGCGGCCTGTAAGGGAATGCGGTCTCTGCCGTCACGGCGGAACGCTCCGGAGCGGGGGGCGCACTGCATTGAAGAGGAAAGTGCGGAATAAGAATCGGAAAACCATTTTACACAAGAAGAGAAGGTGAGATTTCAAATGAGAACCAAAAAGCAACGAGTGTTAAGTTGGCTCCTGACCCTTTGCATGGTGGTCTCGTTGTTCGCAGGGCTGAGCATAACGGCCAGTGCGGCGGATGCGCCAACGGGTTATACTACGGACGAACACGGCGTCATGGCGTACAGGTACAAGTATTCGGACAAGACCTTTGACATCAAGGGCTATTTTGCCGGGGCCTGGAAGCGGACAACCTATAGTGACGGCGGGTATGTTACCTATCTGAAAGTAGAAAGCGGGGAGCCTGCTATCGTCATTCCGAGCGATGCGTTAGAAGATGATTCCTCCACCGGTCTTTCTGTCGCCATTCGCTTTGATTTCCGAAACGAAGGGAAAACGCTACAGATACTATACGACGTCAAGAACACAACAGATACTGCCATCACATTTTCCCTCGGGTGCGGTTCCGATGTGCAGATAGGC
>JAUNBO010000146.1:2951-4214 GCA_030527065.1 Bacillota bacterium
GATGATTACGACGAGACGGATGGCTTTGCCCAGTTCAACTTTTTTGGCAGGGGCAGCGCCTCCACCGGCATTACCAATGTCGATCAGTTTTGGTTTGGCGCATATAGTAGTTATTATACTTACGAAACCCCAAACGCCGATTCATACAACTGGGGAAAGCCTTCAGAAGCCGTGTTCTACACCACTGAAAACTGCGGCACGGAGGGGGGCTCCTACGATTCCGCCGCAAGCTGGTCATGGCAAAACCGCACCATAGCCGCCGGCGAGACACAGACCTATTCTGTCCTCATCGGCATCGGCGGCGTTGGCAGCGAGAACATTGTCGATTCCGGCGGGGATATCGACGACTACAACCCGGGAAGCCCGTCCGAAAGCTACAGCCTGATTGTCAGCCCTACCGACCCGCACAAGGAGTATGCCGTCCAGATCAAGGAGAGCGGCGGTGATTGGACAACGGTTATAGATTTAACCCCCTCCGTCACAGGCACGGTCGACTCCACGAACCGTCCTGCCTCCGCCTCCGCCTCCCAAATCGAAGCCGGCTGGTGGCGCAGCGACGCCGACCCCGAAACCGACCCGCTGCCGTCGATGACCTTTGCCGGCATCCCGGCTGGAACGCAGGCGCGCATCCTGGAGCGTGTGGTCACACAGGAGGGCGGGCAGACCGCCGCCGCCGGTTCCATCACTGTCGATACCGTGCTGGAGTATGAGTATGCGCTGTTCAGCAATACGGGCGAGAGCGGGTGGACGCAGGTGACGGGCATTTCCATCGGCGGCGACTCAAACCCAAAGGTGGCGGCTGCAGAGAGCCAAGATGCGGTCGAAACCGGGACAGACCCCGACTGGTTCAAAAACAGCGCCGCCTCCGGAGGAAAGCTGACCTTCACCTACACGCCGGCTGAGAACACCTCATACGAGGTTCGCCATAGAACTTCCGGAGGGGGCGACACACCGGCCACTAACTCCTTGTCCGTTACCGTTGCGGAGGACAAGCAGTACGCATTACACGAAAAAACCGGAGAAGATATCTGGGTGCTCGTCACAAATATCGACCCCATCGGCGAAGGCGTCGCCGAGGTGGACGGCACGAATTGGTTTACCGCCACGCCCGGCAAAGTCCTGACATGGAGCGGTCTTGACCCCGCCAAAAGCTACCGGATCGACAGCACCACCGCCAGCAACCCCCTTACGGAGCTTTTTACCCCGCCTAAGTTTGCGCCGGGTGGCGGCGGCGGCGATATTCTCACCAGAAGTGATGACGAG
>JAUNBO010000147.1 GCA_030527065.1 Bacillota bacterium
TCATACTGATAGGCGATATCTCCCGGATGGGGACTCTGAGCCGGCAGCTGAAAGACGGCGCTTCCGAAGAAGAAGTTATGGCCGGGTAAGAACGCCTGCGGCGAAAAAAAGATACGATTCACGGGGCGCCAGGGGGGCGGCCCGCCGGACAGACCGGCAAACCGCCCCCTGGCGCCCCGTGAAAAATAACCCGGACTGCGTCGGGCTTCCACCCCGCCGGTCGGTCGAAAAAAATTCTTGACACGGACCCCGCCGGTGAGTATACTTGTATGTGCATTATGTGCAAAATTCCATTAGCCCCGGAATCTGTTATAAAATGCGGCGCCGGGTGGGGTGAAACGCCTGGCCGGAAGGTATATTGAAGAAGAGGTAAGAAAAAAATGAGATCCTTTGTGGCAAAGCCTCATGAAGTGGAGCGCAAGTGGTATGTGATAGACGCCGAAGGCAAAAACCTGGGCAGATTATCCAGCGAAGTGGCTTCCATCCTGAGAGGCAAGAAAAAACCCATCTTTACTCCCCATGTGGACTGCGGCGACTATGTCATCATCGTCAACGCCGAGAAAGTGGAAGTGACGGGCAACAAGAGAGACGAGAAAACCTACGACAGCTATTCCGGCTATCCCGGCGGGCTGAAAAAGGTCCCGTTCAAGGTGATGCAGGCCAAGAGGCCGGAAGAGATCATCCGCCACGCCGTCAGGGGCATGATGCCCAAGGGCAAGCTCGGCCGCGAAATGTATAAAAAGCTTCGTGTCTATGCCGGACCGGAGCATAATCACCAGGCCCAGCAGCCTGAAGTGTGGAACTTTTAGAGAGGGGAGGAAATCATAAATGGCAAAAATGCAGTATTGTGGCACAGGAAGAAGAAAATCTTCCATCGCCAGAGTGAGATTGCTCCCCGGCAAGGGTGAGATCACCATCAACAAAAAGCCCTTGGACGAATACTTCGGCAAGGGGATGGAAATCGTGAAGAGAGAGGTAAGACGGCCCTTTGAGATCGCCGGCGTGGAAGGCAAGTTCGACGTCATGGCCACGGTCAGAGGCGGCGGCTTCACCGGACAGGCCGGCGCCCTGCGGCACGGCATTTCCAGAGCTCTCTGCACGGCGGACCCGGAGCTGCGGCCGGCGCTGAAAACGGCGGGCTTCCTGACCAGAGACCCCAGGATGAAGGAAAGAAAGAAGTACGGTCTGAAGAAAGCGCGCAGAGCGTCCCAGTTCTCCAAGCGTTAATTCTATCCGCAAATGTATTAAGACGGCAGGGAGACTTGCCGTCTTTTTTCTCTGACGGCTTTTTCGGGAAAGAAAGGAGGAGCGCAGATGAAGTTCAAAATGGAGCACAACAACATCAACGTGACGGACCTGGACCGGTCCCTGGCTTTTTACCGGGAGGCTCTGGGTCTGGAGGAATGCCGCCGCCATGTGGCGGAGGACGGCTCCTTCATCATCGTCTTTGTCAGGAACGAGCAGGCCCCCCATTTTCTGGAGCTCACCTGGCTCCGGGACAAGGAAGGCCCGTACAATTTAGGGGACAACGAGATCCATCTGGCCTTTGAGACCGACGATTTCGACGCCGCCTACGCCAAACATAAGGAAATGGGCGTGATCTGCTACGAAAACAAGGACATGGGCCTCTATTTCATAGCGGACCCGGACGGCTACTGGATGGAAGTGCTGCCCCCCAGGAAAAAATAAGAGGGGGACGCCGCCTCGCCGGAGGCGGCATTCAAAAGGGAAACGGCCCTCCGGAAGCCGGAGAACCATCGTTGTGAAAGGAGAAAACCATGAAGTATGTATGCGACGTTTGCAACTGGGAATATGCAGAAGAAGCCGGGGACCCGGACAACGGCATTGCGCCGGGCACCCTGTTTGCGGACCTGCCCGGGGATTTCACCTGCCCCCTCTGCGGAGTGGGAAAGGACTCCTTCTCTCCGGCGTAGGGGGAAAGGAAAGCAAAAAGCGGCAGCCGCCGCTGAAAGAACGGCAATCAAAAAAAGAATCGAGATAATATATGAAATTTCAAGAAATGCAATTGATAAGCCCCTTGCTGGAGGCAGTGGAGGAAGTGGGATATCAGGAGCCCACCCCCATACAGGAGGCCACCATCCCCCTGGTGCTGGAAGGCAAGGACGTATTGGGCTGTGCCCAGACAGGGACCGGGAAAACGGCGGCCTTCGCCCTCCCCATCCTGCAAAGGCTTTTTACGATGTCAAAGGTAGAGGCCCGGGGCGTCAAGCGGCCCATCCGGGCCCTGATTCTTACGCCAACCCGGGAGCTGGCCCTGCAGATCTTCGAGAGCTTCGAGGACTACGGGAGCAAGCTGCCCCTTTCCTCCTGCGTGGTCTTCGGCGGCGTAAAGCAGAACCCCCAGGTCAGCGCCCTGCAAAAAGGCGTGGACATTCTGGTGGCCACGCCGGGACGGCTGAACGACCTCATAGACCAGGGCTTCATTCATCTGGATAAGCTGGAGATCTTTGTCCTGGACGAGGCGGACCGCATGCTGGACATGGGCTTTATCCACGATGTGCGCCGGGTGATCCGGCAGCTTCCCCAGAAGCGGCAGACCCTGTTCTTCTCGGCCACCATGCCCAGAGAGGTGGAGCGCCTTGCCATGAGCATCCTGAGGGAGCCGGAGAACGTGAAGGTGGACCCGCCCACCAGTACCGTGGACGCCATCAACCAGAAGGTCTACTTTGTGGATAAGGTGAACAAGCGGAAGCTCCTGGCCTGGCTGCTGGAACAGCCCGAGGTGGTAAGCGCCCTGGTCTTTACCCGGACCAAGCACGGGGCGGACCGGGTGGCCCGGGATCTGAAGAGGGACGGCATAGAGGCCGCCGCCATTCACGGAGATAAGACCCAGGGAGCCCGGCAGAACGCTCTGAACCGTTTTAAAAACGGGGAGATCGGCGTGCTGGTGGCCACGGACATCGCCGCCCGGGGCATAGACATTGCGGAGCTCTCTCATGTGATCAACTACGACCTGCCGGAGGAATCGGAGCTCTACATCCACCGCATAGGCCGGACGGGAAGAGCGGGACTGGAAGGGGACGCCATCAGCTTCTGCTGTTATGACGAAATGGAAAACCTCAGGAACATAGAAGCCCTCATCGGCAAGACCATTGAAGAGCTGGTGGGGCCCTGGCCCATGGAGGTCTTTACCTCCACGCCCCCTGCGCCCAGGCCTCCCAGAAGCTCCGGCCCCAGGCAGAGAGGAAGTTCCTCTTCCCGGAGGGAAGGAAGCTCCGGCTCCCGGCGCAGAAGCGAAACGGCGTCGCGCCCCGCCGACCGTCCTGCCGACAGCCGGAACAGCGGACAGAGGCCGGCCCCGGAGGCCGGAGAGGGGCAGGAGGGGAGCGGCAGCTCTTCCCGCCGTCGCCGCCGCCGCAGAAAAGCAAAAAAAGAAATTTGATTTTTTTTCAAAGGCTGCGATAAAACTTTCTCCTCCTGCATTAAAGAGATGTAAGGCAAATGAAAATCCCGGCAAGACCGTGATAAAAAAAGGAGGAAAAAGAAATGAAGAGAAGAAGCTTTAAGCCTGTCGCCCTGATGGCGCTGGTAATGGTAATGAGCCTGGCCCTGGTCCTCAGCGGCTGTGCCGGCGGAAACGCCGACATCCAGGCAGGGGTATCGGGAGAAGTGGCGAAGGTGGCTCAGGCCCACTGCCTGTCCATAGACGTGAACCCCAGCCTGTCCCTCATCTACAACGACGAAGGCGCCGTCACAGAAGCCAAAGCCTTCAACGAGGAAGGCCAGGCCATCCTGGCAGGGCTGGAGCTGGAAGGCAAGGACATAGACGAAGCCAGCCAGCGCATCCTCATAGCACTGAAAGACGCCGGCTACTTCGCCGAAAGCAGGGATATGCTCCTGAGCGTGGACGACAGCCCGGTATCCAAGGAAGCCCTTGGCCATCTCAGCGGCTATCTGGCCCAGTTCATCGCCGACAACGGCCTGGCCATAAACGCAGTCTATCAGGTGATGGACCTGGACGACGATCAGATCCAGGCGGCTCATGAAATGGGCATCAGCGCCGGCCGCTACAATCTGGCCAGCAAAATAGCCGGCAGCGAAGAGCAGGCAGCCATTGAGCAGGTGGCCAAGGAGACCCCGGTGGCTCAGCTGGTCCAGAATCAGAGCGCAGGACTGCACTACACTGACTACGGTCTCACCGACTACGGCGTCACTGATTATGACGACACGGATTACGGTCCCAACGCTG
>JAUNBO010000005.1:0-9714 GCA_030527065.1 Bacillota bacterium
GAGCTCCAAAGCGTCTGGCATCCAGGCGCTTTGGACTATCCATAGCTTATGCGCCCCTTGAACAGCGACGAGAAAGTAATAAAAAATAAAATTTTTTTAAAATTTATAGTGCATTTGTAACGAAAATGATGTATAATGAGAGCAAATAAAGACACGCTCGCCGGAACGGGAAGAGACCAGGGCACACAAAGGCCCCGGAAAGACGGTTTCCGGCGATGGGTCCGCCCCCCTTTTGCAGTACGGGCGGGGCGGTGAAAAAAGGAGATGCAGTAATATGAAGAAGAAAACCAGACTGCAATTTGTAAGCTTCCTGCTGACAGCGGCATTGATTTTTACGTTGGCAGGCTGCGGGGCGGTTCCCGCAGAAGAGGCGCCGGCGGAGGACGCAGACACTGCCGGAGAAACCGTTGTATCGGAAGACGGAGATACGGCTTCGGACTTTGAAGATTTTGTAGCGGAGGCCTATCTGGAAGAAGAAGATGCGGCGCTGATATCCATATCCGAAGAGGAAATGGTGCCCCTCACCGAGTCCGGCGCGGCAGTCTCTGCAGACCTCATGCCCGTGGCCAGCGGCACCGTGGTCTACACCGGCGGCGGCGCCACCATAGACGCCTCCAATACGGCGGAGGGCTACATCATGGTAAAATACGGAGGCACCTCCACCGCCAGGCTGAAGGTGATGGTAACAGGGCCCAGCGGCACCAACTACACCTACAATCTGAACACCCAGGGGAACTATGAGACCTTTCCTCTCTCCGACGGCAACGGCACATACAAGCTGGGCGTCTATCAGAATGTGAGCGGAAACAGATACTCGGTCCTTCTCAGCAAAAGCGTCAGCGTAAGCCTGGAGAACGAGTTCGCACCTTTCCTGCGTCCCAACCAGTATGTCAATTATGCAACGGCCGGCAACACGGTGGCCAAGGCGGCGGAGCTCTGCCAGGGCAAGACCACGGAGCTGGAAAAGGTGGAGGCAGTTTACCATTTTGTAGTCAAGAACTTCACTTACGATAAAGAAAAGGCAGCTTCCGTCCAGAGCGGTTATCTGCCGGATGTGGACGCAGTCCTGGCGGCCCGGAAAGGCATCTGCTTCGATTATGCAGCCGTCATGGCAGCCATGCTCCGGAGCCAGGGAGTCCCCACCAAGCTGGTGGTGGGCTACACCGGTTCCGTGTACCATGCCTGGATCAACTGCTACAGTGCGGACAGCGGCTGGATAGACGGAGTCATCTTCTTCGACGGTTCCACCTGGAAGCTGATGGATCCCACCTTTGCCTCCAGCGCCAATTCCAGCGCAAAAATTATGGAGTACATCGGGACGGGGAGCAATTACACAGCGAAATACCTTTATTAAGTTCAAAAGGGCGGGGGACCGGAGGCAGGGAAACTGCCTGCGGTCCCGAATTTTTGTCAATAGAGCCGCCGGAGGGGCGCTTCGGGTGGCGGCGGTCTCAGAGAACAGCATACAGAATTCCGCGGGGGACGCCGTGGAATTTTGTTGCATTCTGAAAGCAAAAGAGTTGCGCATCGAGAGCAAATAGGGTATGATTTTATCCGATGAACAGGAGTGGTTCCTTTGAAAAAAAAGCTGTTTGACAATCTGTCCCTTGCATCTCTCTGCCTGGAGCTTTCCCTTATGCTGAAAGCGGGGATATCCATCAGCGAGGCGTTTCTTCTTCTGGAGGAAGACGAAAAAGACCGGGAATGCCGGGAGGTCTTTCACCGGGTTTTCCGGGAGCTGGAGCAGGGCGGGGAACTGGAAGCCGTTTTGAGAGAAACGGGAGTTTTTCCTTCGTACATGGCGGCCATGGTGGGCATCGGCCAGCAGACCGGCAGTCTGGAATCCGTGTTCAGAGGCCTGGCTGCCTACTACCAGCGGCAGGAGAACATTTCCTCCGCCATCCGCAGCGCCGTGGTCTATCCCCTGGCCCTGTTCTTTATGGTGCTGGTGGTGCTGGGAGTCCTTATCACAGAAGTGCTGCCCATTTTCAACGACGTTTTCAGCCAGCTGGGGGCTTCTCTGTCTCCGGCGGCTTTGGCCTTCATGGAGCTGGGCCAGGCTCTGGACGCCGCCAAGTGGGTGCTCCTGGGATTCCTGGCGGCCCTTTTGCTTCTGATTGCCTTGTCGGCCATCGTTCCTTCCCTGCGGGAGGGCTTCGTCCGCTTCTGCGGCCGTATCCTGGCCGGGACCCGGCTGGGGCGGAAGGTGGCCACGGCCCGGCTGGCCTCCGCCATGGCCATGGGCCTTGCAGGGGCCATGGATGTGGACAGCTCTTTGGAGGCGGCTCAGGACCTGGTGGCAGGGTCCGCTGTCAGCCCGCAGATCGCTGAATGCCGCCGCCTCATTGGAGAAGGAAAGAGCTTTTGTGAGGCTGTTTCGGAAACGGCGCTCTTCGACCCCGCCTGCTGCCGCATGCTTTCCATAGGAGTCCGGGCCGGGGCGGCGGACAGCGTTATGGAGGAGATCGCCCGGCGCACACAGGAAGAGGCGGACCAGGCCATAGACCGGGCCGTAGGCAGGGCGGAGCCCATTCTGGTCACCGTTATGGCCCTGGTGGTGGGGCTGGTGCTTTTGTCCGTCATGCTGCCCCTTATGGGCGTCATGTCGTCCATCGGATAGGAGGGCCTTCTTATGAAACAGCGCAGAGGGCGTCCTTTCATGGAGCTTCTTCGGGGCAACATCTTTGCCATAGTCCTGTTTGCGGGAGCGGCCATTCTCTTTTCAGGCGGCCTGGACCGGGCCGCTGCGGCCCAGGAGACGGAAGCCCTGCGGACGGCGGAAGACAGCCTGCGCCGGGCGGCGGTGAGTTGTTATGCGCTGGAAGGCAGCTATCCTTCCAGCTACGAATACATCAGGGAAAATTACGGCGTGGCCCTGGACGAGAGCAAATATGCGGTGTACTATGAGATCTTCGCTTCCAACATCATGCCGGAGATCACCGTTGTGGAAAGGCAGGGAGCGGAATGAAAGGGCGCGCCGTCAATGTGGAGATCGTCGCCGGCCTGATTCTGTTCTGCGTATTCGCCGGAGCCATGCTTCTGGTCCTTACGTCGGGAGCCGGGGCCTATAAAAATGTAGGCGATGAGTTGGAAGGGCAGTTTGGAGAACGGACCTGCGTCAGTTATATTGCCGCCAAGGTCCGGCATTACGACAGCCAGGCTGCGGTGGAAATAGTGGATTTCAACGGCATGCAGGCCCTGTGTCTGAAGGAAGAGATACAGGGGACGCCTTATGTCACCCTGCTTTACCATTACGACGGCTATGTGCGGGAGCTCTTCTTTGCCCAGGGGGCGGAGCTGCTGCCGGAGGACGGGGAGACCATCATTGCGGCGGAGGCCCTGGAGCTTGAAGAGGCGGAAGCGGGCCTGCTGCGGGTGGAATGTGTAACAGAGGGGCGCAGTGCGGAATTGTATCTGGCTCTGCGCAGCACAGGAGGTGAGGGCCTGTGAGGGGGAGACGCACCGCTTCCGCCAGGACGGGCCTCTTTCTGGCGGAACTCATCATTATGCTGCTGATCTTTGCTCTCTGCGCCGCCGTCTGTATGCGCATGTTCGGGGCGGCCCAGGTCAATTCAGACCGGAGCCGGGACCTGAACTGGGCCAGCCTGCGGGTCCAGTCCGCCGCCGAGTGCTACAAGGCCGCCGGCGGGGATGTGGCGGAAACGGCCCGGCTGCTGGGAAGACAGGAGACGCCGGCGGGAGCCGGAGAGGACCCTTCCGCCGGGAGCTGCGTCCTGAGCTATTACGACGGGGAGTGGGCCGCCGCAGAAGAGGAAGAAGCAGCGTGGGTCCTTTGCCTGGACGTGGTGGAAGAGGGGCTGGCGGACATCTGGGTGAGCCCGGCAGACGAGGAAGAAAAATTCTTTTACATAAGGACGGGGGTGGTGTATCATGGAGAATGAATCCAGAAGAAAACCGCCCAGGATGAGCGTGGGCGTCGTATCCCTGGTAGTGGTCTTCGCCGTGCTGTGCCTTACGGTGTTTGCCGTCCTGTCCTATGCCACCTCCCTTTCGGAGCTGCGGCTGGCGGAAAAAGGGGCGCAGGCCGTGGAGGATTATTACGAGGCGGACCTGGACTGCTCCGAAAAAGCGGCGGAGTGGAAAACACTATATGAAGAAGGCGCCACAGAAGAGGAGCTGGCCGCCGCAGCGGAAGGGGGCGGCGCTCTGGCTTATTACCGGGGGGAGACCCTCTGCCTGGAATACAGCAGTCCCGTAGACCAGGCGCAGGAGCTGAAGATCACCCTGGCCTTCCGGGAAGGCCGGATGGAGGTTCTGGCGTGGGTCCTGGTTTCCACGGGAAGCTGGGAGGCGGAGGACTCCATGGTGGTCTGGGACGGAGAATAGGAGGATGCAAGGTACCATGATGACGCTGCACGAACTGCTGGAAAAGTCCACCAATGGGGGGGCTGCCAATATATTTATCGTTTCCGGCAAGCCCCTGTGCTACGAAAAGGGCGGGGAATTCACAGAGCTGACGGAAGCCAACGTCATGCCGGAAACGGCCCGGGAGATCATCAATCAGGCTTATCAGCTGGCGGAACGGGATATAGGCCGGCTGCTCACCAGCGGCGACGACGATTTTGCCGTCTCCGTAAAAGGCCTGGCCCGCTACCGGGTCAGTACATATAAGCAGAGAGGCTCTCTGGCCGCCGTCATCCGGGTCATCTCCTTCGGCGTTCCGGATTACCGGGCGATGCACATCCCGGAGAACGTCATGGCGGTGGCGGAGCATACCAAGGGGCTGGTCCTGGTCACGGGCCCTGCCGGCAGCGGCAAATCCACCACCCAGGCCTGCCTGATAGACCGCATCAATCACAGCCGCAGCGGCCACATCATCACCCTGGAGGAGCCCATAGAGTTTCTTTATCGGAACGACAAAAGCATCATAAGCCAAAGGGAGATAGACATAGATACCAGAGATTATGTGACGGCTCTCCGGGCCTGCCTGCGCCAGGCGCCCAGCGTCATCCTGCTGGGAGAGATGCGGGATTACGAGACCATCAGCACGGCCATGACGGCGGCGGAAACGGGGCAGCTGGTCATCTCCACCCTCCATACCGTGGGCAGCATCAACACCATAGACCGCATCATAGACATCTTCCCTCCCGGCCAGCAGCATCAGATACGGGTGCAGCTGGCCATGCTCCTGCGCTCCGTGGTGTCCCAGCAGCTGATACGGACCCTGGACAATGAGGTGGTCCCCGTATTTGAGGTGATGCACGTGAACAACGCCATCCGCAATATGATAAGGGAATCCAAGATCCATCAGATAGAGTCTGCCATAGGGGTTTCCCCGGCGGAGGGCATGATGAGCATGGACGGAGGCCTGCTGGAGCTGTACAGGGCAGGGCGCATAGACGCCGCTACGGCGCTGCGCTATGCCATCAACCAGGAGATGATGGCCCGGCGTCTGGCCCCGGGAGGACAGCAGGAGGGACGGAAATGAGCAGAAAGCGCCTGGTATTGATACTGATCCTGGCCGGTATTTTGGCATTTTCTCTCTTCCGGCTGGTGAGCATCTGGCAGGAATATGAAGAAGGGGACGCCATCTATGAAGAGGCCAGAAGCTATGTCCTGACGGAGGAAATGCTGGGAGACGATCGGGTGGAGGACATAGAAAATCCCCACCGGGCCCTGGGGGTCTATGTGGACATAGAGGGGCTCCGGGAAGAAAACCCGGAGGTGCTGGGCTGGCTCCTCATAAAGGACACGCCGGTGGACTATCCGCTTTTACAGGGAGAGGACAACAGCTACTATCTGAATCATACCTACAACAACGCCTGGAACAGCCTGGGGAGCATTTTCCTGGATTGCCGGGCTGCTCCGGATCTCTCCGATCTCCACAGCATCATTTACGGCCACAATACGAAAAATAACTCTCAGTTCGGAAGCCTGCGAAAGCTTCGGGACCAGAGTTATTATGAAGAGCATTCCGAATTTTACGTGCTGCTGGAAGACGGTTATCTCACCTATGCCATCTTTTCCGTTCACAGGGCCCACACCCTCAGCGAGGTCTTTCAGACGGATTCCACCGTGGCGGAGGAGCACCAGGCCTTCCTGGATTTTGCACTGGAGCAGTCCGTAATCGAAAGCGGCATAGAGGTTTTGCCCACGGACCGGATCGTTACCCTGTCCACCTGCACCGGCAACGACATCAACGAACGCCTGGTGGTCCACGGCGTGCTGGTGGAGGACAGCCGGCAGGAGCAGTAAGGCTGAATACTTCTCAGTTCAGATTCATGCCCAGGGGGGACAGGGGCTGGATGCTGTATTTCAGCTGCACTGGCGCCTTTGGATATTTGTGGCGGAAGAAGCGGGTGACCCGTCCCATTACCATTTCTGTGTTTTCATAGCTTAAAGAGGGCAGCATAATGAGGTACTGGGAGACGCTGTACCGGGTAAAGACGTCCCCTTTCCGCAGGCTGTCCGCAATGCAATCCTTCAAAAGCTCCATATGCTTGTTCAGCGCCTTTTGCGGCGGCTGCCGGCCGGCGGAATCCGTTATGGTCAGGAGCACCAGATAAGCGCTTTGCCCCGTCCGCAGCACGGTCCGGGCCGTCAGCTGATAAACGCTCTTAAAGAATTCGTATTCACAGAAGAATGCGCCGCCGGCTTCCTCTTCCGTCAGGCTGTCTTTGATGATGCTCAGATCCAGTTCCGTGCTCTGACTGGTTTTCACCACCTCTTTATAGAGGGCGGTGAGCTCCGGCGAGGGGTTGATGCCGAACTGGCTGAAGAACAGATCCTTTACGTAGCTGTAGTGCTGCATTGCCCGCTGCTGGGCGCCTGTTTCCACCAGAGCCTTGATGAAGGAATAATGGAAGCTTTCATCATAAGGGTCTATGGCCACCGCCCGCTGGCATACGGAAATGATCTCCGGATAGCGTTCCTGCTCTTCCAGAAGGGTCAGCAGCTCATGCATGGACTTGATGTAGCGGGAATGGTAGTAGGTGCTGATGGGCACCACCCAGGCTTCCAAAGCAGACTTGGGCAGGAAATCTCCTTTGTAGAGGTCCGCCGCCTCCAGGAGGCAGGTCAGCTTCTCCTCTCCCCGGGTCTGCTCCGCCTTTTTCAGCAGCTCTTCAAATTCCTCGGCGTCTATCTCCACGGGAATGTCCGGGTTCAGGGCATAGGTGCCCCGGCGATAGGTAATGATCTCTTTTCCGCCGGCAAAACCCAGAGTCGCCACCGTGGACCGGACCCTGAACAAAAGGGTCTTCAGGGCGTTGGCGGGATTGTCTATTTCATCCTCGGGCCAAAGAAGCTCGATGAGATCGTTCTGGGAGATTTCCTTTTCCCGGAAGGTGATGAGATATTCCAGAAGCAGCCAAAGCTTTTTGGAACGGGTGCTTCTGTCATCTATAATTTTATCCTCATAGGCAAGGGTAAATTCTCCCAACATATTGACCCTTAACACTGACTCCATAAAGCAACCTCCATTTTGGACAGCCAAAAAAAGCTGAAGTGTTCAGTCACAAAGCAATTATAGCATTGAGAAGGGGAAAAGGCAAGGCATTTTCAAGAATCTTTTAGCATAGTAAAGCGAAGCTGTGAAAAAACGGCGGCTGAAAAATTATTTCAGGAAATTTTTAAAAACCCTCTTGACAGAGTTGGATAGCAGGGGTATATTAGTGTTGTGGTTAGTTACTCAACTAATTAACCATGAAAGTAAAAGAAAGGAGGAGCGCCTTGGTGATTTCATTTGACAGCCAGCAACCCATATTCCAGCAGATCGCCGACGGCATAGAGGACGCCATCCTGGCCGGCGCTTTTGAAGAGGAGGCACAGATCCCTTCCATTACGGAGCTTTCTGTGAACTATAAGATCAACCCGGCCACTGCGCTGAAGGGAATCAATCTTTTGGTGGACAGCGGGCTGGTCTACAAGAAACGGGGCCTGGGGATGTTTGTGGCGCCGGGTGCTGTGGAGAGATTGAAGGAAATACGAAGGGCCCGGTTCTTCGACAGCTTTGTCAGGAGTCTGATAGAGGAAGCGGAACGGCTGGGCCTGAGCAAGGGGGAACTTTGGGAAATGATAGAAAGAGGGTTTGAAAAATGAAGGGGATACAAATAGAAGAACTGAGCAAAAGCTATGGGAAGGTCCGGGCTCTGGACCGGGTGAGCGTGACCTTTGAGGAGCAGAAGCTCTACGGCCTTCTGGGCCGGAACGGAGCGGGAAAGTCCACCCTGCTGAACATTGCGGCAAACCGCATTTTTGCCGACGAAGGCCGGGTCCTGGTGGACGGCGAGCCCGCCATGGAGAACGACAGGGCCCAGGGAAAGCTCTACCTGATGAGCGAGCAGAACGATTACCCGGAAAAAATGAAGATCAGGGACGTGTTCCGCTGGTCGAAGGACTTTTATCCGGGCTTCGACGAGGTCTATGCCAGAGAGATCGCCGGACGCTTCGGTCTGAATCTGAACAAGAAAACGTCTGCTCTGTCCACCGGCTACAATTCCATTTTCAAGATAGTGGTGGGCCTTTCCGTCAATACGCCTTACGTGCTCTTCGACGAGCCGGTGCTGGGGCTGGACGCCAACCACCGGGATCTTTTCTACCGGCTGCTGTTGGAAAAGTATGCGGAAACGCCTTTCACGGCGGTGATCTCCACTCACATCATAGAGGAAATGGCCCATGTGATAGAGCGGGTGGTCATCATAGACCGGGGGCGCATCCTCAGGGACAGCGATTGCGAAAGCCTGCTGGCAGGCTGCCATACGGTCAGCGGCCCGGCGGCGGCGGTGGAGGAATATCTGGAAGGCCGCAGTGTGCTGAACGTGGAAACTCTGGGCGGGCTGAAAACCGCTTATGTGGAAGGCGCCCCGGAGGGCGGGCCTCTGCCGGCGGGCCTGGAGACAGGCAAGGCAGACCTGCAGAAGCTTTTCATACAGCTGACCAACGAAGGGGGAGAAAACAAATGAATCTCACAGCCAGTTACAAGTATCAACTGATGGATCATAAGAACGCCATCATCATATTCTATGCGGTGTTTGCAGTGCTTTTTCTGTTGAGCCTGACATTCCTGGCCACCTCTACCAGCCTGGTCGTCACGGATGGGGAAGAGAGCCTGGAAACATATTGGGAAGGCGGCGGGCAGTCCCAGGTGAGCGGGATAGAAGCCGCCGGGGTGATCTTCCTGTTCGTCATGGGCCTGTGCACCTTTAAGGAGCCTTTTAAAATGCTGGCTCAGAACGGCGTTTCCCGGAAGACCCTTATGGCGGGGAAGCTGCTCACCATGGTCAGCGTAGCGGCGTTCATGGCGGTGGCGGATAAGCTCATCGGGCTGGGCCTGGCGCTGCTCTCCCGGATGAGCGGCCAACATATCATTTACCGCACGCTGTATGAATCCGTGTATCCGGGGCGGGCCGGAGAGGTCTCCGCCGCCGGATTCCAGGCAGAAAGTTTTCTGTACGCCTTCGTGCTGTATCTGGCGGCCATGGCGGCGGGCTACTTCCTGACGCTGCTGTTCTACCGGCTGCCCAAGGGCGGAAAGATAGCGGTGGGCGTAGGCGTCCCGGTGTTCGTGATGGTATATCCGCTGATGGATCTGCTCCTTACCGGGGGACAGGTGTCCATGGCGCTGATGCAGCTGATCTACAGGCTGTTCGGCGCAGCGCTTCCGGCCATCGCCAGCTTCTTCGGCTGCTTTCTTCTGCTGATGCTGGTCTGTTGGCTGCTGATGCGCCGGGCCGTGGTCCGGGCGTAAAAGGC
>JAUNBO010000005.1:9814-24553 GCA_030527065.1 Bacillota bacterium
CCGCCGGCGTTTCCGAAGAACTGCCGGCGGCGCCTTCGCCGCTCAGGGACGGGGCTGCCGTATCGCTGTTTTCTGCCTCTTCTTCTCCCGTTTTTTCTCCAGGCTCAAGGGTATAAAAAGAGTAATCATCATAGCCGGCGGTTCCCCCGGTCTCCCCGGCCGCTTCCTCTGTTGTGGTATTGCCGTATGTGTCAACGCCCTCGCTGATGGGCGTCAGGCCCTCCCGGGATTCCGGGAGATCTTCGTCAGTTCCTTCTTCTTCTGCGGCGGCGTCCGCCGCGGATTCTGCGGAAAGGAGCGCAGCTTCGTCTGCGCCGGCGATGTTGGGGAAGGAGAGGTCGGTGAAAACGGGAAGGGCAATCAGGGCCACCACTATGCAGGCTGCCGCCAGCCCGTAGCGGTACCACCGGCGCCGGCTTCCGGCCCCCGCTTTCTGCTCCGCAGCCTCCCGGGGCGGAACGGAGGCGATCCCCTTCGCCTGCCGTTCCCCGTCCCCTGCGCCCCGGGCCGCTCCCAGGCTTTCCTGCTCCTGCTGCAGCAGGGCCAGAGTCCTGTCGGCAAAATCCTCGCTGATTTTCAGGCCGTCCATAGCGGCCTTGTACCGTTCCTTATACATCCTCTAAACCCCTTAATTTGCCTTTCAGGAGCTCTCTCCCCCGGGCCAGTCTGGTACCGATGGTGGCGGGCCTGGCGCCGAGGGCCTGAGCAATCTCCCGGATGGAATAGCCTTCGTAATAGTGCAGATGGATGGGGAGCCGGTACTTTTCGTCCAGCTCCATCACCGCTTCCAGCACCCGGCTGTCCTCTTCCGGCAGATAGCTCAGATCCTCCGGGAGAGCTTCCCGGTTGTTCCACCAGCCGGATTTTATGTAATTCCGGCTTTTGTTCACCGCTACCTTTATGAGCCACGCCTTCTCGTGCTCCGGGCTCTCAAAGACGGGAGCGCTTTTCAGGTAAGCCAAAAACACGTCCTGGGCAATGTCTTCGGCGTCGGCCATGGATCTCACATAGGAAAACGCCACACGAAGGACACTGCCGGAATGCTGCCGGACAGCGTTCTGAAGGTTCATGTCGGCTTGACAGGAAACACCCATGGCTGCGGTTTACCTTTTCTTGTATTTTTTTACCCCTTCTGACTGGAATACAATTCAGGCGGGGCATTTTTTTCATTGTAAAAAAACTTTTTAAATTTTCGCCGGGATCCTGCCGGCAGGCTATTCGCTCTCCAGACAGACGACGGTGATTTCCGGCGGCGACAAAAAGCGCAGGGGCAAAATGGTGACGCCGACGCCGGGGTTCACATAGAGCCGGGTCTGCCGGGCATTTTCAAATTCATAGAGGCCCCGGACATATTTTTTCCCATAGGGCGGCAGGAAGCTGTCCCCCAGAAAGGCCAGCCGGACCTGGCCCCCGTGGGTGTGCCCCGCCAGAATCAGGTCTGCATCGTACTCCAGGAGCTGGTCCGCCACATCCGGCTCGTGGACCAGGACGATGTTGAACAGCGCCGGGTCCAGCCCTGCGGCGGCGGCGGGGTCGCCGTAGCCGATGAGGACGTCGTCTATGCCCGTAATGGAAAGGCCCAGCTCTGAAAGCACCGCCTGCTGGTTGATGAGAAGGGTGAAGCCCCCCGCTTCCAGCACCTGAGGATAGACGGTCTCCGCCCCTCCGCCGTAATCGTGGTTGCCGAACACCGCATATTTCCCCTCCGCCGCCTCAATGCGGGCCAGAAGGGCCGAGGTCCGGTCCAGATAAGCCTGAAGGGCTTCCTCGTCCAGCTCCATGGCTTCCGCCGAGGCGTTGAGGTCGTCAAAAAGGTCTCCCAGGAACAGGACGAAATCCGCCCCTTCCTCATTGACGGCTTCCACTACCTTCTCAAGATCCTCATGGCTGTAGTGGGTCCCCAGATGGACGTCCGCCAGGACCAGCAGCTTCTTTCCCTGGGCCTCCGGGCTCACATAAGGAGAGGTGAGGGTAAGCTCTTCCACCTGAAAATGAAAGGGCGCTATGCAGCGGCAATAGTAAAATAAAGATCCTCCCCCCAACAGGAGAAACAGGATCAGGAAAATAAAACACTTTTTCAGAACTCGCATGTTGGCTTCCTTCGCTTTTTTCCGGGTTTTATGATATGATACCATTAATGGATGAAGTGTGCAAGGGGCGGAAGCCCGGGAGGCGGCCAATGAAGATCACGGTGGAAAAGCAGGCGGGCATTGCCGTTATGGGCGGCGGTGCGGCAGGAATGGCCGCCGCCATTGCGGCGGCCAGGGCTCTCAGGGAGGAGGGGGCCGGGGAAACGGGCCCTTCTCCTTTCCGGGGCGGAGACGCCGAGGTCCTGGTCCTGGAGAAAAACGCCCGGCCCGGGCGGAAGCTGCTGGCCACAGGCAACGGCAGATGCAATTTTACCAACAGCCGCTGCTCCTGGAAGGATTACCGGAGCAAGGGGCCGGCGGAGCTGCGGGAATTCTTTGTCCGCCAGGTCCTGGAGGAGCTGGGGCCTGCGGAGCTGCGGCGCTTTTTTGAAAGCCTGGGAGTGTTTTCCCGGGAAGAAGAAGGGGGACGGGTCTATCCTTATTCCGGACAGGCCGCAGGGCTGCGGGAGGCCATGGAACGGGAACTGGAGCGTCAGGGCGCAGAGCTGCTGACGGAGACCCGGGTGGACCGGGTGGAGAAGAGGCCCGAGGGCTTCGCCCTGATCTTAGAGTCCGGCGCACTTTGCATGGCCCGGCGGCTCATTGTGGCCACCGGCGGCCGGGCGGGGATACAGTACGGCTCTACCGGGGACGGCTATGGAGTGGCCAAGGCCCTGGGCCATACCCTGGCCCCTCCCTCTCCTGCCCTGGTGCAGCTTGTGGCAGAGAGCCCGGAGCTGCCGGAGCTGAAAGGCGTCCGGGCCAAAGGGAGAGTTTCCCTGCTGGAACAGGGCAGGGAGCTGGGCCGGGCCTCAGGGGAGATCCAGTTTACGGAGGACGCCCTTTCCGGCATCTGCGTCTTCGATCTCAGCGGGCTCCTGGACCGGCAAAAAGCCCGGGAGGGCGCATACCAGGCGGAGATAGATCTGTTCCCGGAATGGCAGACCGGGGCTTTCACAGAAAAGCTCCTGCAGCGGCAGGCGTATCTGCCTGAGCTGGCGGCGGAGCAGTTTTTAGAGGGGATATTGCATAAAAAGCTCTGCGGCGTTTACATCAGACGCTGGACGGCGGAGCCGAAGGACAAAGTGGGAAACCTGCCCAGGGAAAAAATAGAGGAACTGGCGGCCCTGTTGAAATGCTGGCGGCTGCCTCTGTCCGGCACCAGGGGCTGGGCCGAGGCCCAGACCACCGCCGGGGGAGTGGAACTGTCTCAGGTGGATGCGGAAACCATGGGCTCCAGGCTGGTCCCGGGGCTGTATTTTGCCGGAGAGGTGCTGGATGTGGACGGCCCCTGCGGGGGATACAACCTCCACTGGGCCTTTGCTTCGGGCATACGGGCCGGCCAGGGAGCCGCCCGGCCCTGACGGCGGGGCCCCGGAAAGACGGCTTCACATCACGGAAAAAATGGTTTTCCAGTAATGCCAGGCCACTCCCGCAAACACGCCTATCACCAGGGTGCAGCAGAGGATGCGCATGAGGATCATTTTCTTGGTCAGCTTTACCATGAGGGCTCCTTTTCGTTTCAGGATTTTATCAGCTGGTGATTAAATTTGTAACCCACGCCCCGGACATTGAGTATGTATTTGGGGTTGTCGGGATTGCTCTCTATCTTTTTCCGCAGGGTGCTGACGTAGACCATCACCGTCCGGGAATCTCCTTCCAGGATGTTGGTCTTCCAGGCCATTTCAAAAAGCTGGTCTGTGCTGAAGATGCGCTTGGGATTCTTGATCAGCAGCTTCAGGATATCGAATTCCTTAGCGGTAAGGGCCACGGGCCTGCCGTCTGCAAGGACCTCCCGGGTGGTGAGGTTCACCGAAAGACCGGGAAATTCAAGGAGCTCGTCCTCTTCCGGGGAATCCGGCTGATAGGCGGGGGATTGCACCCGGCGGAGGTGGGCCTTGATGCGGGCGATGAGTTCTCCCGGCAGGAAAGGCTTGGTGATGTAGTCGTCTCCCCCCACGGAAAGGGCCACGATCTTATCCACCTCTTCCGCCTTGCAGCTGAGGAAGAGGATGGGGACGGCGCTTTTTTTGCGGATTTCCAGACAGAGGTTTATGCCCTCTATGTCCGGCAGCATGATGTCCAGGATGATGAGGTCCGGCTTCTCCTTCTGAGCCAGCTCCAGAGCCTCCAGGCCCGTATAGGCGGACAGGGGGCTGAAGCCTTCCTTCAAAAGATAAGATCTGATCAGATCGTTGATAGGCTTTTCATCGTCTACGATCAATATTTTTTCTCCCGGCATGGAATCTGCGGACCTCCTTTCTGGAAATCATTTCATTTTACTTATTTTACTCTTTATAGACGGGAATTGCAATGATAAACATGCTGCCTTTTCCCAGGCGGCTGCGGACGCTGATGTTTCCGTTGTGGGCTTCTATGATTTCTTTGGATATGGTGAGGCCCAGGCCGCTGTTGCTCTCGTCGGTAATGCCCAGGCGCCTCTCCGCTTTATAGAACCGGTCGAACACATGGGGAAGGTCCTCCGGGGCGATGCCGGCGCCCTTGTCCGTGATGGAGATCAGCAGATTCTCCTTCGCCTTGTCCAGCCCGGCTTTCACCAGAATGCGCTCCCCGGGCCGGGAGAAGCGGATGGCGTTGAAGAGGATGTTGGAAAAGACCTGGTCTATGCGGTCCGGGTCGGCGATGATGGAGATGTTCCCCTGGAGCTCCCGCCCCAGTTCCGTCTTCAGGTGCAGGCCGGCGCTTTTCACGTCTCCGCTGTGCCGGGAGATCAGCTCTGACACCAGCTCCTGGGCCTGGACCATCATGAAACGGAAGGAAAACTGCTTGGTCTCCAGCTTGGAGAGCTGGAACAGGTCCTGGATGAGGCGTTCCAGCACCAGTGCTTTTCGGGCGATGATGTCCAGGGCGTCCTTCTTTTCCGCCGGGTCCCGGAGGGTGCCGTCCCGGAGGGCGGTAACGTAACCCAGGATGGTGGTGATGGGGGTTTTCAGCTCGTGGGAAATGTAGGACAGGAGCAGTTCCCGGGCATTTTTGGAAGCGGTAAGCTCTTCCTCGGCGTTTTTCATCAGGGTCACGTCCCGGATGATCCCCTCCGTGGCCACCGCCTGGCCGTTTTCATAAATGACGGTACGCCTCAACTCCGCCCAGAGAGGGGCGCCGTTTTTGTGAAGGAGGCGGAAGAGGGTGACGTCCTCTGTGTTGCCGCCGGCGCCGAAGACGTCGGTCAGGACAGGAAAGTATTCCGGCTCCACCAGCTTGAGGTAGAGTTTGGGATCATTATAGTATTCCTGGGGAGTGTAGCCGGTGAGGATCTCCGCCGAGGGGCTTACATAGGAAAAGGCGGGCTGAGGCCGCAGGGTATAAAAGAAGATCACGTCCGAAGCGTTTTCCGCAATGATGCGGAACCGGCGCTCCGCCAGCTGCAGATCCTCCGTGGCCTTCTGCAGGTAGATGATGAAAATGAAAAAGTTCAGCACGTTGGAGAAGATGATTTCTATGAGGTACAGGGTGGAGATGTTGAAATACTCCACTTCAAAGAGGGAAAGCAGCGCCTTGCCGAAGCCCCAGAGGAAGAAGATGGGAACGGCCAGGGCCTTTTCCGTCTTGGGAATGTCCCAGTAGCGGAGGATGATGACGCACAGGACCACCGTGATCACCGCCTGATACATGGATACGGGGATGTAGAGGGCCATGAGGGTAAAGTTGTATATGACGGCCAGGGCCGCCCAGATGATCATATACAGGGTAAAGCGGTACCAGTAGCCCGGGATGCGGCGGTGGATGAAGGCATAGGCCCCGAAGAGGAGGCAGAGGATGTTCAGGACGTCGAAGACCTTGCGGGCCTCCAGCAGGAGCAGATTGTCGTAGTTGATGGAGAGGATGAGAAAAAGCAGACTGCAGGAGTAAAACACCCAGCAGAAGCCCCAATACTGGATGAAGCGCTCCTGTCTTCTTGCGAAAAAATAGAAATACGCCATTGCCATGAACATGGTAAGAACCACAAAGGCAATGAGGAGGACGGACAGGTACATGAGGCTCCGGCGGCTCCTTTCTTCTGCTTTTTATCATATCTTAAGCTTTATTTTAGCATAATTTTGTTTTAAATTCCTTAGAACCATGTTAAAATATTCTAAAATTTAGAAAAATGCCCGGAGCCTGACGGCGGAGGTCTGGGGCAGCGCGACCGACATGGCGGGAGGGGCGGAGCCGGACCCGGCCCTGCAGTCGGGCGAGTTGCCCAGGGATACTTTTGTCAATGAACTAAAGTGATTTTGCAATGAATGTACGGAGGTTTCCTCCGGTCCCGGGCCTGGTCCCGGGCCGGGGAGCTTCCGGGAAACGGTTTCACAGATATGGATGCTTCAACTACCCCGGTTTTGATGGTCATATTCGTATTCACCTTCATCCCCCTCATTCTGGCCGAGGTGGCCAGAAAGAGTGCGCTGCCCACGGTGGAGGACTTTTTTCTGCAAAGCCGGGAAATGTCGCTGCTTTTATCCTTTTTCACCATTTACGCCACCTGGGTCAGCTCCTTTGCGTTCCTGGGGGCTACGTCCTCCTTTTACAGCACCGGCCCGGTCTACCTGACCTGCTTTGCCTGGAACGCCCTGTTCGGCCTTCTTTTTATGGTGATGGGGAGAAGACTCTGGCGCTACGGAAAGCGCCGCGGCTATGTGACCCCCACGGATTTCTTCAACGACATTTACCGCTACAGGCCCTTGAACCTCATCGTCACCGCCGTCATGCTGCTCTTCACCATCCCCTATCTGATGATACAGCTTTCCGGCGGAGCTTACCTGATAGAGACCGTCACGGAGGGCCTCATCCCCTGGCGGGCGGCGGGCCTGGTCTTTTATCTCGTCATCATCATTTATCTGTGGGCCGGCGGCCTCCGGGCCGTGGCCATGGCCGACGTCTTTTACGGCAGCCTGGTGTTCCTGTCCATGCTGGTCACAGGCTTCTTCCTGATCCGCAAGGCCGGCGGCGTGGAGACTGCCTTTCATTTTATTATGGAAACGGAGGCGGAGGCGGTGGTCCTGGGCGGCGGCCTGGAGGCCGATGGCCCGGCTATGTGGCTGGCCATGTTCGTCATGGTGCCGGTGGGCGCTCTGATGGGCCCCCAGATGTGGATCCGCTCCTTTGCGGTGAAGAGGGGGAACACCTTTCGTCTCATGCCCTTCCTCATCACCTTCGCCACCATCATGTATCTGGGCCCCATTCTGTCCGGCGCCGCAGGAAGGGTGCTGCTTCCCGGCTTTTCCCAGACCGACGGCCTCATCCCGCAGATGCTGATGAAAACGGCGCCCCAGCTGCTTTGCGCCGTGCTTCTCTGCGGCATCGCCGCCGCCGCCCTTTCCACGGCCAACAGCCAGATCCATGCCCTGGCGGCCATCTATACCATAGACATCCACCGCAGGTATCTGAACCCCGCCGCCCCGGACAACAAGCTGGTCTCCGTGGGGAAATGGGCGGTACTGGGAGCCTCGGCCGTGGCTTACCTGCTGCTGCTGCAAAGCCCCACCCTGATATTGGAAACGGGGACCATGGGCATGGCCGGTACCGCTCAGATTTTCGTCCCCACCGTGGGCGCCCTTTTCTGGAAGCGCTCCAACGCCAGGGCGGCTCTGGCGGGACTGCTGACGGGAGTGGGGAGCCTGGTGGGGCTGGCCGCACTTATGGAAATGGGGGGCACCTACGCCGGCTGCCTGGCCCTGGCCGCCAACGCCGCCGTTTTTATCCTTTTGAGCCTGGGCCTGCCCACGGACATGCAGACCCGGGAACGGATACTGACATATAAAGCGACATGCTGAAGGGAGAATAAGAAAATGGCAAGAACAAATCCGGCTCTGGTGCAGACCATCCACGACAGTCTGGCCCAATATGCCCGGGAGAATTACGAGAAGTTTTATTATCTGGTGTACAGCTATGTGAAGAACCAGGAGGTGGCCACCCTGGTCATTCAGAACGTGGTGTACTACAGCCTGGCCAATGCCCGGAAGCTGCCGGAGCTGCCGCCTATGCGCACTTGGTATTTCCAGCTGCTGATCCGGGACGGCATGAGGACCATGCGGCGGAACGATTTTCCCCGGAAATTCACGGACAATTCTCAGCTTTACGCCTATTTTGAGACCCTGGAGCCCTCCGCCACCAATGTGTTCAAGCTCTACTATTTTGAAGAGATGGAGATGGACCAGGTGATGGGGATCCTGCGGATGAAGGCGGATGAGGTGAAGCGCCGGCTGCGCTATGTGCGCAGCGCCATGGAGATCGATTCTTCTCTGGATGAGGAATCCCTGGAGCGCCTGGAGGAGCTGATCCGCCTTTACGAGAGCCCGGAGATTCCCGAAGACCTGGGCCGGATAGTGGAGGAAGCCATTCGGAAAGAGGAGGAGGGCCATGCCCGGCATATGGAGAAGCAGAGGAAGACCCGCATCATAAAGCCTCTGGGGCTGGTGGTCCTGATCGTCCTGCTGTTCCTTTTCACCGGCCATGCGGTGGAGACTCAGCCCGGTTTTGCGGAGGCCCTGGCCCGGGTCCCCCTCATAGGGAACCTGTTGCTCTCTCTGTTCTAACGGGGCTTATTTCCCCGGGGTCTTTGCCGGCCCCTCCTGCAGAAAACAAAACAGAAAAAGGAAACGCAAAAGACCGCCGCCACCTGTTTTCCAGGTGGCGGCGGCCCTTGCAAGGAGCTATGTACTACCGATGAGTGCCAGTGTTATGCATTCATCAATCTACATCTTTGCCATGATAGAAGTCGGAGTACTGCTGCTTCAGCTCGTTCATCAGGGCCTCGGGCCTGGGCTTGGTGCACAGGGAGACCACGAAGAACACGACGATGTTGATGATGAGGGACAGCAGTGCGCCGCCGCCGCTGGCAAAGGGTCCCGGGATGGGCAGCCAGCCGAAGGTGAAGCAGGTCAGGATGACGATGCCCACGATGAGTCCGGACATGGCGCCGGCCACGGTGGACCGCTTCCAGAAGAGAGCGCCCATGGTGGGGACCATTACCTGTGCGGTGCCGCCCAGGGCTACCAGGCCGATGGTGACCAGCATGCCCGGTACATAGAGGCACATCACATAGGCGATGGCGGACAGGATCAGGATGGCCCATCTGCCTACCCATACCAGAGACCGCTCAGACATGTTCTTGTTGAAGTATGCCTTGTGGAAGTCTATGGTGTAGACGGCGGACATGGAGTGGATCTGGCTGTTGGCCGTGGACATGGCAGCGGCGGCGCCGCAGGCCATGAGGAAGCAGGCCAGCACATAGGGAGCATGGTTGAACAGCACTGTGGGCAGGATGTAGTCCGCATTGCCGTTGACCAGCTCGGCCACGTCCGGATAGAGCAGCTTGCCGCTGTTGCCGGTGAGCATGGAGCCCACGTAGGCGATGGCGGCGAAGCCCAGCAGGAAGGGCATCAGGTTGAACAGTCTTCCGGATTTTACCGCATAGATACGGGTCCAGAGCTGGGGCCCCATGAAGGAGCCTACCGGGGTGATGATGAACATGGCCAGCCAGTTCATCCACCTGCCCTCTGCGAGGACGGTCTGGCCGGGGAAGGTCTCTTCCAGCTGGTGGAACATTTCCACCGGGCCGCCCAGGAGGCTGGCCACATAGAAGCCGGCGAACATCATGCCGAAGAACAGCAGGATGCCGTAGAAGATGTCCGTCCAGGCCACCGCCCGGAGACCGCCGGCCCATACGTAGATGATGATGACCACGTAGAAGAGCAGGGCTGCCAGGGCGAAGGGGATGGTGTTGCCGGAGGCCACCTGGATCAGGTAAGCGCCGCCGGACAGCTGGATCTGCAGATAAGGAATGGTGAAGAGCAGCATGATGACGGCCACCACGTTGCCCAGGGATTCCGAACCATACTGATGCATGAAGAAATCCTTGGGGGTGATGTAGTTGTTCAGCTTGCCCATGTACCAGATTTTCTTACCTACGCCGAAATACATGATGCCGAAGAAGATGTTCCACGCAATGGCCGTCCAATACATGGGGCCGGTGGTGTAGAAGTAGCCGTTGGAGCCCAGGAAAGCGAAGGCGCTCCACCAGGTGGCGGCTACGGTGAAGAATACGGCGATGGAGCCCATTCCACGGCCCTGGACGAAGTAGTCCTCGGTGGTGGCTACGGATTTACCTTTGGCCACGAAGCCGATGCCCAGAGGAAAGAGCATAAAGAACGCAATGATTAACAATGCAGCAGTGTTATCTCCGCTCATTCATTAGCCCCCCCTTCCTTGTTGGCCTTGGGTTCGCCCCAATTGTCCTTGAATGCGATGAAGATCACGACACACATGTAGGCCCAGCAAATCAGGATAAATCCGTAGATGAACGGGAATCCGAAGATGTAGGGCTCCGACTTGTCCTTAAAGAAGAACACGCCGGGGAACTCCATCACCATGAACCCGATCAGGATCAGGATCCAGTACAGCTTGCCTTTGGCGGTCATTTTGCGATCGTCCGGTCTCATTCCAACTCCTCCTTTCAGTAATAATGTAAAATAGTGATAATTGCTTATCACCATTCTACATGAGCCAGTTTAAATCCAATTCAAACTTTTCTTAAACTTTTCTAAATATTTCAAAAAAGAAGGGGGCTTAAGCGTCCTCCAAAATTTCTTCCTCTTCTTCTCCCTCCTCCTCTTTTTCATAGACCGCCTCGCCGCCAAGAAAGGTCATGGCCACGGGGATGTCGGAAAGGGGGCCGGTCCACTGGTACGGGTCCTGCTCCAGAAGGACAAAATCCGCCGCTTTTCCTTTTTCTATGGAGCCCAGCTCGTTTTCCCGGCGCAGGAACCAGGCGGCGTCTATGGTGAGGCTGTCTATGGCGGCCTCTGCGGAGAGTTCCTCCCGGGGCCCGTCCAGGATCACGGCCAGGTCCTGGAGGATGGCGCCGGTCTCGGCGTCCCAGCTGGAGGAAGCGTCGTAGCTGAGGATGAGGCGGTTCTTCTTGTATCCGGCCCGGCGCAGGGCGGAAAAGGCGTTCACCGCCGCTTCCATGGCGGCTTCTCCCTGAGGGAAAAGCTGCACATTGCAGCCCCGGTCGCCGGCCTCCACGCACAGGGCCTCCAGGATCTCCGGCCGGGGGGTGAGGGCTCCTTCGTATTCCGTCACCAGGACCCGCAGGGTGGTAAAAGCCATAAATTCGCTGCATTCCAGGCAGGCGGTATTCTTTTGCAGCAGCCGGGCCACGGCCCGCTGGGGGTGGGGGTTGCCCATAAGGGTGACGGAGCCGAAGAAGCGGTGAGGGGGCAGCCCTTCCTGCAAAAGGGTGGTGAGGGCGGCGATGTAGTAGTTGTCCAGATAATCCGGGCCGCCGCAGTCGAAGACGCTGGTGTAGCCCCGGCGGCTGAGCTCCCGTCCGGCGGCCTCCGCCGCCTCCGGCAGGCTTTCCACACAGAAGGGGTCCGCTGCGTCTATGACGAAGAGGATGGGAAGGACGTCCATAAGCACCCCCGTGGGCCAGCCTTCTTCGTCCCGGGTGAAATAGTGGACGCCGGGCTGGGGGTCCTGAAGAAATCCGGGGACGGAAGGAGCCTGGTTCTCTTCTTCTTCATCGTCATCGTCCTGCAGGGCCAGGGCGGCGGCCCTGTCTTCCCGGGCGAAAGCCTCCGCCATTTCCAGGGCGCAGGAGTTGCACCAGCCCTGACGGCCGCTGCGGCTCAGAAGCAGGACCGGCTTGTCCGGGCAGACGGCGTCCAGCAACTCTTTGGCTCCCAGGTGGTCCTGGTCGGAGAAGAGCAGATCGCTGTAGCCGAAGCCGAAATAAGCCGGAAGCTCCGGATGGCCGGCGGCAAAGGCCCCTAGGGCCTCCGCCGCCTCCTGACGGCCGGCTTCCGTTTCCAGCTTCAGGCCCCGGTGCAGGAAGGTCCGGAGCACCGGATGGCCTTTCAGCTCTATGAAGCCGGGAAGGAGATAAGCCCCCTCCAAGTCCCATTCCTCTGTGTGGGGACCCCGGAAGGGCTCCATTTCTTCTTCCGCTCCCACCCAGAGGATGCGGCCGTCCTTTACGGCCACCGCCTCCGCTTTGGGTTGATTGAAATCCGACGTATAGATGGTGCCGTTGCAGAAAATCAGGTCTGCATGCTGGGTTTTCTTAAAAAGACCAAATGCCATCGCTTCTCTCCGTTTTGTAAATCCTTAGTACTGACGATCTGCCCGTTTGCATGAGCAAACGGGCAGGCTTGCTTCCCGAAACGGGAGACTTTTCTTTTCTATCCTATTTTCCGTCCACTGCCGCCATGTGCTTTATGAGGCGCAGGAGCTGGATGGTGTAGCCCCATTCGTTGTCGTACCAAGCCAGGAGCTTGAAGAACCGGGAGTTCAGCTCCACGCCCATGAGGGAATCGAACACACAGGTGTGGGAATCCATGAGCACGTCTGCGGAAACGATGGGGTCCTTGCAGTATTTCAGGATGCCTTTCAGGTAAGTTTCGGAAGCCTCTTCCATTTTGGCGCAGATGTCCGCATAGGAGGTGTCTTTGCCCAGAGAGACGTTCAGGTCCACAATGGAGCCGTCGGCGGAGGGGATCCGCATGGAGATGCCCGTCAGCTTTCCCTTCAGCTCGGGGATGACCAGGCCCACGGCCTTGGCCGCGCCGGTGGTGGAGGGGATGATGTTTCCGTAGACGGAACGCCCCGTCCGCCAGTCCTTGGGGGTGCGGCAGTCCACGGTCTTCTGCTTGGAGGTGGAGGCGTGGACGGTGGTCATGAGCCCCTGCTCTATGCCGTAATTGTCCTGCAGGACCCTGGCCAGGGGGGCCAGGCAGTTGGTGGTGCAGGAGGCGTTGGAGACGATATGCATGTCCTTGCTGTATTTTTCCTGATTTACGCCCACAACGAAGGTGGGGATCTCTTTGTCCTTGGCAGGAGCGGAAATCACCACTTTTTTGGCGCCGCCTTTCAGGTGGCCTCCTGCGGTTTCCCCGGTTAGAAAAGCGCCGGTGCCTTCCACTATATATTCGGCGCCGCACTGGCTCCAGGGAATGAGAGCGGGGTCGTCATAGCTGAACACGGGGACCTTTTTCCCGTCTATGACCAGGCCTTCTTCCCAGGTCTCCACTGACTTCTCGAATCTGCCGAACACGGTATCGTAACGCAGCAGGTAGGAGAGGTAATCGTACTCCGCTTTTCTGATGTTGATGCCGCAAAGATCGAAGCCCTCCTCCTGGGTGAAGATGGCCCGGATGGCCGAGGTGCTGATCCTTCCGAATCCGTTGATGCCGACTTTAATGCCCATAACTAAGTCCTCCTTCAAATTTTGATCTCTGCGCTTAGTCTGTCCCGCTTCAGGCAAAAGGACAAGGCCTGCGCAGAAAAAAATAGAAAATCAAAACAGGTTTTCCCGCCATGGTCCCGGCGGGCCTTATCCATACCTACTCTACCAGACTTTTCCGGAAAAAGCAACATGAAGGAGAAGCGGTTTGTTTTCAACCGCAAATTCGGTTACTTTTCACGGGGCACCAGGGGGCGGCCCCTTGAAATAGTAATCTATTCGCTGAGGTTCTGCACCATGCGGACGGCGATGAGCAGGGCCTGTTCTCTTGTGGCGTTGGCATAGCCCTGGGCTTCCTCTGCACTTGTGACGTTCTTCGGGGCGAACATATTATTGCCCACGCCGTTGATGATGCCATTGGCTACCATAAAGTACACGCTGTCCTTCGCCCATGCGGAGATATTGGCGTCGTCGGCAAAGGCGGCGGGCTGGGTATAGTCCAGCGTGAACTGCCCGTCGGTCTCCAGGGTCCAGCCGGCAAGGGTGACCCGCTTGAATACTCTCGTCAGCATGGCGGCCGCCTGCTCCCGGTTCAGGAGGTCGTTGGGGGCAAAGGTGGTGGCGGACATGCCGTTGACTGCGCCGATGTTGTAGGCTTTCAAAACTTCAACGTCATTGGTGTCGGTAAACGGATTGTTGACGATGGGGATGGCGGCGGTGCCCGAAAGGGCCTCATAGACCTTGACGGCCACAGCGGCAAACTCCGCTCTTGTGATGTCCTGGGTCAGGTCCGCCCCCTGCAATACATCGGGAATAAGGCCCAGCTCGTCTGCCTGCTGAAGCTCATCCTGCGCCCAGTCGGAGGCGTTGAAGTCAACTTTTTCGTTGAGCGTCAGCACATTGGAATACTCGCCCGTCCAATCCCCCGCATCTGGATAGGATGCGAAAAAGTTCACTCGATATTTGATTGTCTTTTCCGCCGAAATGTATGGACTGGTCAGTGAACGAACTCTCTGCCCGTCCTTTTCCAAATACTCATCTGCATAAAAGAGATTGGAAGTATCCAAGCTTAAATCCTGCCACTCGCCACCGTCAATGGAGATTTCACCCTCCAACGTCAAGCCATAGCCAATTTCTTTATATTGTGCCAGAAGCTCTTTATTTTCGGCGGTGATGGTCAGAGTAAACTCTACACCGGCCTCACTGTCTTCATCGGAATAGTAGACTGCTAAATCCGATATAACGGGTGCTGTCTTGTTGACAGGTCCAACCGCCAAAGCGGTCACAGGCAGCAGGGTCAGGCACATCACCAGCGCCAGCAAAAGGGATACAGCTTTCTTTTTCATAATAAAAAACCTCCTCAGAAATGGAATACGGTTGCAGGCATCCATTCAACAACAAAACTCCGGCTTTGCCGCTCCCGCT
>JAUNBO010000148.1:0-2099 GCA_030527065.1 Bacillota bacterium
TGACCCTTCATTCTATGCAGAGGCGGCTTGTCAGGTGCACGGCTTATTCGCAGGGTGTTCCCGCTTCCGCAGACAATGACGGCAGCGTCCCGAAGCCAGGGGCTGCAGTCGTCCTTGCAATGGCAGGGAAAAGGTGGTATATTATTCTTTGACAAGGATAATTCTTTGGTTGGATGCGAAATGAAAGATCATTACGGAAGAGAAATCGATTATTTAAGGATCTCGGTCACCGACAGGTGCGATCTGCGCTGCATTTATTGCATGCCGGAAGAGGGCATTGAAAAACAGGGACACATGAGCATCCTTTCTTTTGAGGAAATAGAAGAGATCGTCCGGGCCGCCGTTTCTCTGGGGGTCGGGAAACTGCGGGTCACCGGCGGCGAGCCTCTGGTCCGGAAAGGCGTGGAGAAGCTCTGCGCCGCCCTGGCCGCCATAGACGGCGTAAAAGAGCTGGCCATGACCACAAACGCAGTGAGACTTTCCGCCATGGCGGCGAAGCTGAAGGAAGCCGGGGTATCCAGGCTGAATGTCAGCCTGGATACCCTGAAGCCGGACCGGTACCGGCGCATTACCCGCTGCGGCAGCCTGGACCACGCTTTGCAGGGCATCCGGGCCGCTTGGGAGCAGGGCCTGCCGGTAAAGCTGAACTGCGTTCTCCTGGGGGGCGTCAATGACGACGAGATAGAGAGCTTTGTGGAGCTGACCCGGAAGCGGCCCATCCAGGTGCGCTTCATAGAACTGATGCCCATGGGCGAAGACAAAGCCGGCGGCGGCGCTTTCCTGCCTTGCTCCACGGTGCTGGAGAGAGTGCCTGCTCTCCGGCCTTTCCGGCCCCTGGCGCCGGAGAAAAAGGGCGTTGCGCGGCTCTATGCATTGCCGGGAGCGGCGGGGCAGGTGGGACTGATCAGCCCCCTTTCCGATTGCTTCTGCCAGAGCTGCGACCGCCTTCGCCTGACCCCCGACGGCAAGCTGAAGCCCTGTCTGCATTCTTCTGAGGAGATCTCCTTGCGGGGGCTTCATGGGGAGGCTCTCGCCGCAGCGATACGGGAGGCGGTGCAGAGCAAGCCCCTCAGACATCCGGGGCTTTCACAGGAGGTCCGCAGCCCGGCAGGGCGGGACATGAATCAGATAGGAGGATAAGAGGATGGGCGAATTCACCCATTTTAACGGGGCCGGAAGGCCCAGGATGGTAGACGTATCCGCCAAGGGAGAGACCGTCCGGACGGCGGTGGCGGCAGGGCGGGTGCGGATGGCCCGGGAGACCTTCGAGCTCATACGCAGCGGCGGCATGGCCAAGGGCGACGTGCTGGCGGCGGCCCAGATCGCCGGGATACAGGCGGCCAAGAAAACCTGGGAGCTGATCCCCATGTGCCATCCCCTGTCTCTTTCCGGCGTGGATATGGAATTTCAGCTGGACAGCGAAACGCCGGCGGTGGAGATCCGGGCGCAGGTCCGCTGCACCGGGCCTACGGGGGTGGAGATGGAAGCCCTGACCGCCGTTGCGGCGGCGGCACTCACCGTCTATGATATGTGCAAGGCGGTGCAGAAGGATATGGTTGTGGAAGAGATCCGGCTGCTGGAAAAGACCGGCGGCAAAAGCGGAGATTACATTTTTAAAGGAGACGAGGAAAAATGAGCTATACGGCGGCGGTGATAACGGTCAGCGACAAGGGGGCCCTGGGACAGCGCAAGGACACCAGCGGCCCTGCGGTAAAAGCCATGCTGGAGCAGGAGGGCTGGCAGGTGGGAGACGTCCTGCTGGTGCCGGACGAAGAAGAGGAAATAAAGGCGGCTCTGCTTCACTGTGCCGACGGGTTGAAGGTGAACCTGGTCCTGACCACCGGGGGCACAGGCTTTTCCAGGAGGGACGTGACTCCGGAGGCGACAGAGCAGGTGCTCCTGCGGCCTGCCCCAGGCTTTGCCGAGGCCATGCGGGCGGCCAGCCTGGCAATCACTCCCCGGGGAATGCTTTCCAGAGGAGTTTCCGGCATCCGGAACGACACCATCATCATCAACCTTCCCGGCAGCGAAAAGGCCGCCAGGGAGAACCTGTCGGCGGTGCTGGGGGCCCTGAAGCATGCCGTGGACATGCTGACGGG
>JAUNBO010000148.1:2199-4179 GCA_030527065.1 Bacillota bacterium
AGAACCTGTCGGCGGTGCTGGGGGCCCTGAAGCATGCCGTGGACATGCTGACGGGGACCAAAGGGGAATGTGCCTCGGAGGTGAACCCGAATGGCTGAGGTGGTGGCTGTCTGTGTCAGTGAGAAAAAGGGGGAGCAGAAGCATGAGGTTCCTCAGGCGGAGTTGAAAGAGGGCCATGGCGTGGCGGGGGACGCCCATGCAGGGGACTGGCACCGGCAGGTGAGCCTTCTGGGGGCGGAAAGCGTTCAAAAGGTGCAGGACGCCACGGATTATCCGCTGTTTCACGGCGCTTTTGCGGAAAACATCCTTACCAGAGGCATCGTCCTGTACGAACTGCCGGTGGGGACCCGTCTCCGCATAGGCCCCTGCCTGACGGAGGTGACCCAGATCGGCAAGGAATGCCATCTGGGCTGTGAGATCCGCCGGGCCTGCGGGGATTGTGTCATGCCCAGGGAGGGCATTTTTGTCCGGGTCCTGACCGGCGGCACGGTCCGGGCGGGAGATCCCATCGCCGTGGCGGACGGCGCAGACTGCAAGGAATAGCGCAGCCCGTTATTTTCTTCCGAAGCTGCAGAGAGGATAGTGACACTGGGGGCAGGCCAGGCAAAGCCCGCCTTCTCCCATGGCGGCAATGTCCTCTTTTTTTATGGGCATGCCGGCAAAGATCCGGGGAAGGAAGACGTCCAGGCTTGTGGTGGGATGGTGCATGGAGGCTCCGGGGACGCCGATCAGAGTGCAGGGGCCCCGCCGGGCCAGAGTCAGCATATTGCCGGGCTGCATGGGGACCCCCTGGGTGATGAGCTCTGCGCCGCCGCTGCGTATGGCTGTGGGCGTCAGGTCGTCCGGGTCCACGGACATGCCCCCGGTGAGGAGGATCAATTCCGCACCCTGCTTCATGTAGCTCTCTATGGCCTCCAACAGCATTTCCAGGTCGTCGGGGCACTTGCTGACGCCCAGGATGGGGGAATGGTAGGTCTCCAGCTTTTTGCGCATGATGGGCTCAAAGCGGTCCCGGATGCGGCCGTAGTAGACCTCGGAGCCGGTGATGATTACGGCGCTTTTCAAGGGCAGCCATGGTTTCACTTCAAAAACAGGAAAGCCGCCCCGGGCGATCTTCACGGCCTGTCCGACGTTTTTCCGTTTGGTCACCAGGGGGACGATCCGGGCTCCCGCCAGCTTTTCTCCGGGGGATACGGGAGTGCAGTCGGGGCGGCAGGCTATGGTATAATCCGGTACGCTGTTGATGGCCTGTAATGCCTGGCGATTTACCCGGAAAAGGCCCTCTCTGGCGGCGGTGATCTGCATTTTCCCTTCCGAGGGGCCGGAGTATTCCACCCCCGGCCCGCAGGAGGCCTGAGTGATGGCCATGGCGGCGTCCTCCTCGTGGACCTCGTCCTCCTCCGGCTCCCAGGCAAAGATGTGGCTCTTGCCGATGTCCAGGAGACAGGGAATGTCTTCTTCCGTTATGACGTGGCCCCGCTTGAAGGCCACCCCTTTGAAGCCGTCCTCCTGGATGGCGGTGATGTCGTGGCAGAGGGTCTGGCCCACTGCATTTTCTGTTGCTATCTTGCGCATTTTCTGCGGCCTCCTTTGCGGGTCTGGTTATTGTTCTCGTAAGAGCATGATGCTTTCCGGCGCTATGCGGACCCGGAGAGGGCCGGCGGCCTGACAGGCGGTCCATTCCTCTCTGGACAGTTCCATGCGCAGGGGGGCGCCGCCGGGGGTGGAGAGCATCACCACTGTGGAAAATACATCCTCCACCACCCGCTGTACCTGGCAGGAAAGGGTGTTGGGCCCCTCCGCCTCGGCGGGGCGTATGTAGTGGGCACGGATCCCGGCGTAGGCTGTTTTTTCCGGCACCGGCTGCCCGGCGTCCAAAGTGCAGCCCCAGTCTGTGGCTTCAAAGAGGCTTCCCCCCAGCCGCCGGATGCGGGAGTAGTTTTTACACCCGGAAAGCAGGCTGGCGGCCAGGGTCTCCGG
>JAUNBO010000006.1:0-15361 GCA_030527065.1 Bacillota bacterium
TTCCATTTCCCCTTCCATTCCGTCGGCCCAGAGGCCCGTGAGCCGGACGGGAACGAAACGGCCCCTCAGGTCCGGCGCCCCTGCCCCGGCCCGGAAGCAGACCCGTATGTAATTTTCATCGTAACCGCTGTACAGCCCCCGGTCCGGGTCCCATTCCTCCGCCAGCACGGAAGCGACCCGCCCGGTATTTCCCAGGAAAAACCCTTCCGCAGCCTTCTCCGCCGCCGCCGCCAGCCGGGCGGCCCTCTCCTTTTTCACGCCGGCGCCGAGCTGGCCCTCCATCTCCGCCGCCCGGGTCCCCTTTCTGCGGGAATAGGGAAATATGTGGGTCTTGCAGAAACGGACCTCCTCCACCAGAGACAGGCTTTCCCGGAAATCCGCCTCCGATTCCCCGGGAAATCCCACGATGATATCTGTGGAAATGCCATAAGCGGGATCGAAGCGCCGCAAGAGCTCCGTGATTTTCAGAAAATCCTGCCGGGTGTAATGGCGGTTCATGGCGGCGAGAACGGCGTCGCTGCCGCTCTGGACAGAAAGGTGCATATGACGGCAGAGCTTCTCATATTGCAGCAGCCGCTCCACATAGCTCCCGTCCACCACCGTGGGCTCCAGGGAGCCGATGCGGATGCGGAACTCTCCCTTCAGGCGGTCCAGGGCCGCCACCACCGCTTCTATGCCCCCTGCTCCGGTCCCGTTTCCGCCGCCCCGGCCGGTTTCCCTGCCGTAGAGGGCGGCGTTGATCCCGGTGAGGACGATTTCCCGAAAGCCTTTCTCCAAAAGGCTTTCCGTTTCCCGGACGATGGCCTCCAGGCTGCGGCTCCGCAGCCCTCCCCGGGCATAAGGGATGACGCAATAGGAGCAGAACTGGTCGCAGCCCTCCTGTATTTTAACATAAGCACGGGTCCGGGATTCCATGGAGGCCACGGGCCCTGTTTCCCGGTATTCCGCCGGACCGGCCCAAGGGCTCACATGACAGACAGGCCCGGAGGCCCGGTCCTCTTCCTTCTGCTTCAAGTATCCCTCCACCAGCTCCGGCAGGCGGCTCTTCTCCTCCGTCCCGGCCAGCAGGTCCACTCCTTCTATTTCCCGGACCTCCTCCGGGTTCATCTGGACGTAACAGCCCGTGGCCGCCACCACGCAATGGGGATTCTCCTTTTTGGCCCGGCGGATGTACTGCCGGGATTTCCGGTCCGCCAGATTCGTCACGGTACAGGTGTTTATCACATAGACGTCGGCAGGCTCTTCCCCTTCTGCCATAGCAAAGCCCCGCCGGAGGAATTCCTCCTTCAGGGCCTGTGTTTCATATTGGTTTGTCTTGCACCCCAGGGTGTAAAAGGCGATCCTCTTCATGCTTCACTGCCTCATAAGACGGGCCCCGCAGCCGGAACGCTCCGGGAAAAAAGGGAATGCTGCGCCGATCCTAAAGCTCCAGTTCGTACATCACCATGGCCAGCGCCGCCATCCCTGCGGTTTCCGTTCTCAGAACGGTCCTGCCAAGGGAAACAGAAACGGCGCAGGCCTTCAGCAGCTCCGCTTCTTCCTCCGAAAAGCCCCCCTCCGGCCCCACCAGCAGGGCCACGGCAGGGCCTTTCTCCGGCTCTCCCGTCCCGGCCCCGGCTCCAACTCCGGTCCCGGGCTTCTCCCGCCGCTCTTTGGAGAACCGCCGCAGGGCTTCCTTTATGGTGGTCTTCTCTTCGTTTTCGTATAAAAAAAGGACCAGGTCGTAAGCCGTGGTTTTCAGCTCCCCCAGCACTTCCTGAAAGGCCAGGACCCCGGCCACCTCCGGGAGCCGCCCTCTGCCGCACTGCTTGCCCGCCTCGTCGGCCACCTTCTGCCAGCGCTCTCTCTTGTTCCGGAAAGCCCCCTTATCCGCAGCCAGGGTCCGGCGGGTCAGCATGGGAACGATGCGCTCCGCCCCCAGCTCCGTGGTTTTCTGGATGATGAGCTCCATCTTGCCCTGCTTTGGCGCCGCCTGGTACAGAGTGACCCGGACGGAGGGCTCTCTGCCGAAGGCCTGCTTGTCCAATATTCTCCCCACCGCCGCTTCGCCGGAGATCTCTTCCAGGACGATACGGTATTCCCAGGCGGAGGAATCGGAGACCATCAGCTGATCCCCCGGCTTCATCCTGAGGACCCGGGCAAGATGCCTCAGGTCCCCTTTGTCGCAGATTTCGATCCGGTCTTCCTTCACTGCGGAAGGGTCCACAAAAAACCTTCTCATGCCTTTTCTCCCGGCTCCATCATCAAGGCTTCAGGCGGGCGGCGATGGCGCACCACTCTTCCTTTTCCTTTATGTCCAGAAGCTCAAAGCCTTCCTTTTTCAGGCTCTCCATCACCTGAGGCGCTTTTTCCACCAGGATCCCCGAGGAAATGAATACGCCGCCCGGCTCCATGCAGCTTCCCACATCCTCAGCCAGAAGCTGCACCAGATCCGCCATCAGGTTGGCCACCACCAGGTCCGCTTTGTATTCCAGCCCTTTTACCAGATCCCCCTGCCGGAGCTCCGCTTTCACGCCGCTGTGCTCCAGGTTTTTCCGGGCCACCTCCAGGGCCGCCGGATCCAACTCCACGCCTACGGTTTCGGAGGCCCCCAGCAAGGCGGCGGCTATGGTCAGGATCCCGGAGCCGCAGCCCACATCCAGGACCCGGTTCTTTCCCGGGACCAGATACTGCTCCATCAACTCCAGGGAAAGGGCGGTGGTGGGATGAAGGCCCGTTCCGAAGGCCATGCCCGGGTCTATCTCCACCACCAGCTCGTCTTCATGCCTCTTCTCGTAAGGCTCCCAGGAAGGCTTCACCGTGATCCGCTCCGTAACGGCGGCGGGCTTGAAATAGGCTTTCCACTTGTCCCGCCAGTCCTCTTCCCGGACCGGGGAAAGCTCTGCGTCCTCAAAGCCCAGATATCGGATCTCTTCCAGGGCTTTTTCCAGAAGCTCCAGGCCCTCAACGCTGTCCTCCACATAAAAGCTGAGGACAGGCTCTTTTTCTTCCCGGGCCAGGACCTCCTGGTCCACATAGTCCCAATCGTAGCTGTTCTTTTTTTCCAACAGCTCCCGGACGTCTGCCGGGTCCTCTATGACGAAGCCCGTTATTCCCAGTTCTTCCAACCGGCTCATCAGCAGCTCCGCCTGCTCCGCCCCTGTGCGTATGGTAACCTTCGTGTGATCCATAAAACGCTCCTGTCAAAACATTTTTTTATGCCCATGGAAAACGGCGGGACGCCGCCCCGCCTGTTCTCCTCCTATTTGAACATGTCCTTTACCGCATCGGAGAAGGATTTGCGCCTGGCATAGCAATCTCCTTCGGCGGTGAGCTGTCCGAATTTCTCTATGGCCTTTTTCTGCTCCCGGTTCAGCTTGGTGGGCACCTCCAGCAGGACCTTTACATAGAGGTCCCCGGTCCGGGAGCTGCGCAGGCCCTTCAGGCCTTTTCCCTTCAGGCGGAACACCGTATCCGGCTGGGTCCCCGCCGGGATCTTATAGGAAACCTTCTCCTTCAGGGTGGGGACCACTATTTCGTCCCCCAGGGCCGCCTGGGTGAAGGTGATAGGGATCTCCAGCCACAGGTCGTCTCCCCGGCGCTTGAAGAGCTTGTGGGGACGGACGGACACCACCACATAAAGGTCTCCCTGGGGGCCGCCGTTGGTCCCCGGCTCTCCCTGCCCTTTGATGGAGATGATGGAATCGTTGTCCACACCGGCGGGGATATCCACGGCAATGGTGGTGGTCTTCCGCACTCTGCCGCTGCCGTTGCAGACAGGGCAGGGCTTTTCTATGATCTGTCCCGTGCCGCCGCAGCGGTCGCAGGGCTGCACATTGGTGAACTGCCCGAAGGGAGTCCGCTGCGTCACCGTCTGCTGCCCCGTGCCGTTGCATTTCGGACAGGTGCTCTTGGCCGTTCCCTTTTCCGCTCCGCTGCCGCCGCAGGCCTCGCAGCTGTTGAACTTGGTCAGCTGGATCTCCTTTTTCGTCCCGAAAGCGGCTTCCTCGAAGGAAATATTGATGGTCTTCTGCAGGTCTGCGCCCTTTCTGGGGGCGTTCCTCTGCCGGGTCCCGCCGCCGCCGAACATGCCGCCGAACAGGTCTCCGAAGATGTCCTCAAAGCCCCCTGCACCGCCGCCAAAGCCGCCGAAACCGCCAAAGCCCCCGGCGCCGCCGCCAAAGCCTGCGCTGGGGTCCACTCCCGCAAACCCGAACCTGTCGTACTTGTTCTTCTTGTCCGGGTCTGAAAGGATGCTGTATGCCTCGTTGACTTCCTTGAATTTTTCCTCCGCCTGCTTGTCGCCGGGGTTCCGGTCCGGGTGGTACTCCATGGCTTTCTTGCGGAAGGCTGATTTTATCTCATCCTCTCCGGCGCCCTTTTTAAGCCCAAGGACCTCGTAATAATCCCTTTTCTTCTCCGCCATAGCTCTCTGCTTCTCCACTTGCCGGAGGCCGACAAACTGTGCCGGCCTCCGAAATTACGTTTCATCCTTTTCCATAAATGCGAAGGCGCTTTCCGCTCTGCCTCACACTATGCCGCTTTGCTATTGTACTACTCTTTTTTGTCTTCGTCCACTACTTCATAGTCTGCGTCCACAACATTTTCTTCTCCGGCCCCCGCTCCTGCGTTGGGATCGAAGCCGCCGGAAGCGCTGTCCGCACCGTAAGGTCCGCCGCTGCCGGGGTCGAAGCCCGGGCCTCCGCCGGCCTGCCCCTGCTGTGCCTGCTGATACATTTTGGCCGAAATGGTGTGGAACTCCTCGGTGAGGGCCTCTGTTTTCGCCTTTATTTCTTCAACGGTCCCCACTTCCATGGCCTTGGAAAGCTCATCCTTGGCCTGGTTGATCCGGCTCTTCTCCTCTTCGCTGAGAGAGCCCTCCAGTTGCTTCAGGGACTTCTCCGTCTCATAGACCAGGGTCTCCGCCTGGTTGCGGACGTCTATCTCTTCCTTCTTTCTCTTGTCTTCTTCCGCATACTGCTCCGCTTCCTTCACCTTCTGCTTGATCTCGTCGTCGGAAAGCTTTGTGGAGGAGGTGATGGTGATGCGCTGCTCCTTCCCCGTCCCCAGGTCCTTGGCGCTGACGTTGACAATGCCGTTGGCGTCGATATCGAAGGTGACCTCTATCTGAGGCACTCCCCGGGGCGCCGGCGGGATGCCGCTGAGCTGGAACCTGCCCAGGGTAATATTCCCTGCGGCCATTTCCCTCTCGCCCTGGAGCACGTGGATGTCCACCGCCGTCTGATTGTCCGCCGCCGTGGAAAAGATCTGGCTCTTCTTGGTGGGGATGGTGGTGTTCCTCTCTATGAGCCTGGTGGCCACGCCGCCCAGAGTCTCTATGGACAGGGACAGGGGCGTTACATCCAGCAGGAGCACGTCTGTGACCTCGCCGGTAAGGACGCCGGCCTGGATGGCTGCGCCGATGGCCACGCATTCGTCGGGGTTGATGCCCTTGAAGGGATCCTTCCCCGTGATCCTCTTCACCGCATCCTGCACTGCCGGGATACGGGTGGAGCCGCCTACCAGAATGACCTTTTCCAGATCCCCCGCAGTGACGCCGGCGTCGGCCATGGCCTTTCTCATGGGCTCTATGGTCTTTTCCACCAGGCCGGCGGTCAGCTGATCGAACTTGGCTCTTGTGATGTCCATGTTCAGGTGCAGAGGCCCGTCGGCGATGAAGGGCAGGTTGATGTTGGTGGTCTGAGAGGAGGAGAGCTCCTTCTTGGCCTTCTCCGCCGCTTCCCGCAGCCTCTGATGGGCCATTTTATCCTGACGCAGATCCACGCCGTTCTCCCTGGCGAAGCTGTCTGCGATATGATTCACCAGAATGTCGTCGAAGTCGTCGCCGCCCAGCTTGTTGTTGCCGTTGGTGGCCAGCACTTCAAAGACCCCGTCTCCCAGCTCCAGCACGGAGACGTCGAAGGTGCCGCCGCCCAGGTCGTAGACCAGTATCTTGTGATGGCTGGTTTCCTTATCCAGGCCGTAGGCCAGGGCTGCCGCCGTGGGCTCGTTGATGATCCGCTTTACATCCAGCCCGGCAATTTTACCGGCGTCCTTGGTGGCCTGCTTCTGGCTGTCTGTGAAGTAGGCCGGCACGGTGATGACCGCCTCCGTCACCTTCTCGCCCAGATAAGCCTCGGCGTCGTTTTTCAGCTTGCCCAGGATCATTGCGGAGATGTCCTGAGGCGTATAGGCCTTTCCGTCTATGGTGACGGTATGGGTGCTTCCCATATGCCTCTTGATGGAAGAAACGGTCCTGTCCGGATTGGTGATGGCCTGCCGCTTGGCGGTTTCACCCACAAGCCGCTCTCCGTTCTTTGCAAAGCCCACCACCGAGGGGGTGGTCCTGTTTCCTTCTGCGTTTGCGATGACTACGGGGTCGCCGCCTTCCAGCACTGCCACGCAGGAATTGGTGGTCCCTAAGTCGATTCCTATTACTTTTCCCATTGTCTTGATTCCTACCTTTCGTTTTTATTCCGCCACTTTTACCATGGCCGGGCGGACGACCCGGGAATTCAGCATATACCCCTTTTGAAGGACTGCCGTTACCTTACCGCTCTCGTACTCGCCTCCGCTTTCCGTGAGCACCGCATGGTGGAAGGCGGGATCGAAGTCCTCCCCTTCCGCCTTTATCTCCTGGACGCCGCTCTTTTCCAAAACGTCCCGGAGCTGCTTCAGGATCATTCCCATGCCTTCCAGCATGCCTTTATCCGACCAGGCGTCCCCGCTTCCCAGGGCCCGGTCAAAATTATCTATCACGTTAAGCAATTCCGTCACGAGCTTTTCGTTGGCGTATGCATAAACGTCGCTCTTTTCCTTTTCCACCCGCCGTTTATAATTCTGGAAATCCGCCATCAGCCTCAAATATCGGGTCTGAAGCTCCTCTTCCTCCTGGGGCGGCTGGGCTGCCTCTTCCTTTGAAGGCTCCTTCTGCTCCGGCTCCGCTCCTCCCTGCTGCCCGCCGGCGACCTCCGGCCCGGTCTCTTCCGCCGGTCCCGCTCCTTCCGCCGCCTCTTCCTTCACTTCCTGCTCCGGCGCCGGTTCTTTCTTTTTACTCGTCATTCTCCTCTTCTCCTTCTGTCAACTGGAACGCATTGCTGATATTTTCCGTCATATATTCAATGATGGACGTCACTTTATCGTATTTCATCCTGGTGGGGCCTATGACCCCCAGTTTGCCCATCAGCTTGCCGTTGATCCTGTAGGTGGCGGTGATGAGGCTGCAATCCCGCATCACCTCGTCCGTATGCTCGTCTCCTATGGTGATCATGACGCCGGAATCCCGGTTCAGAAGCACGTCCGTGATCCGGTCTCTGTGATTGACCATCTCTAAAAACAGTCTTGCCCGTTCAATGTCGTTGTACTCTGGAATGGAGAAAATGTTGCTGAGGCCGTCCATATAGAGCTCTACGTCCAGCATGTGCTCCAGGGTGCTGAGGAAGTTGGGCATGATGGCCTCTCGCAGAAGGCTCATGGCCTCTATGTCCGCTTTCACATCCTTTATGACGTCCAGGGTGAGGGCGTCGCTGATGGTTTTGCCTTTATAATTGTAGGTCAGCACCTTGGAGAGCAGCTCCAGCCGGTCCGCCCGGTAGGGGTCCCTCATCCGCAGGGCCGTGTTGGAGACCTTGCCGCTCTCCGCCACGATCATCAGCACCACCGTGTTCTCGTCCACCGGCAGGATGTTGATGTATTTCAGCCGGTCCTCGTCCTTTCTGGGCGTGATGGCGAAGGAGGTGAGGCTGGTCAGCTCCGAGAGGAGATGGGCCGCATGCTCTATGGTCTTATCCAGCTCCTGGATGTTGGCGCTCAGCTTTTCCTTTATGACCTGCTTCTCCGCCTCCGGCAGCTCGTAATGCTGCATCAGGTTATTGACGTATAAGCGGTAGGCCTTATCCGAAGGCACCCGGCCGGCGGAGGTGTGGGGGTGGGTGAGAAAGCCCATTTCCTCCAGGTCCGACATCTCGTTCCGTATGGTGGCGGGGCTGATGCCCATATCGTATTTCCGGGACAGGGTGCGGGAGCCCACCGGCTCTGCGGAATGGATAAAGTCGGAAATAATGGCCTGCAGTATCCGCAGCTTACGTTCGTTCAGATCCATTTGCTCTCCTCCTTTTTCCGCAGTTTTTTGATTTGCCGGTACTTCCGGCGGGTGAGACGGCCATATGTTCCGATGGTTCCGTCCGGTTTGTTAGCACTCTTTGCGGGTGAGTGCTAATCACAATCTAAATTTACCATTCCGGAGGGGGATTGTCAACGCTTTTCGCGATTTTTTTTAATTACGTCACAATTTTTTTTTAATAACTTGACAGGGCCGTAAAAAATGCCCAAAATAAAGAAAACACTTATTGGTCTGTACTGAGGAAGGGACGGTGATTTTATGAGTGAAGACCGAGGTACCATCATAACCATTGCGAGACAATACGGAAGCGGGGGCCGGCACATAGGAAGGCTGCTTGCGCAGAGCCTGGGCTGCCCGTTTTACGATAAAGACCTGATCCGGCTGGCCGCAGAGGAAAGCGGCATCAGCTCCCAGCTTTTCCTGGAGGCGGACGAAAAAGCCGCCGGCAGCTTCTGGAACAACCTGGCGGCCAACGCCCACTCCTACGGCGCCCGGGCCTCTGCGGCGGACATGTCTCTCAACGACCGCCTGTTCATCATCCAGTCCAACATCATCAAGGAGGTGGCGGAAAAGGGTCCCTGTGTCATCGTGGGTCGTTGCGGGGACTATGTGCTCCGGGACCACCCCCGGGCCGTCCACATTTTTATTCACGGCTCCGAAAAGGACCGCGAAGCCCGTCTGGTCCGCTTCTACGGGGTAAAGGCCGAGGATGCGGCGGACGTGATGCATAAGATGGACAAAAAGAGGGCCAGCTACTATAACTATTACACCGGCCAGAAGTGGGGGCAGGCGGAAAACTACCATCTGTCCGTCAACAGCAGCATTCTGGGCGTGGAGAACACCGCAGAGATCCTGCAGCTTTTCGCCCGGCTCCGCCAGGAGCAGGAATAGAGCCGCCGGACGTACAAATAAATAACAGGGCGCGGATGGTTATCTGTCTGCGCCCTGCTTTCATTTCAAAACCGGTGAGCAGGCCTGTAAGCCGGGTTCTGTGTTCGGCAATCATCTATCTTGGCCGTCCGTTGCCGGACGGCTCGTGCGGCCTACCTCTCGGGAAGGGACGGGCCGCCCCCTTTCCGCCCGGGCCCGAAAGCCCTGCAGCGCCCTCCTTGGCCTTGCTCCGGGTGGGGTTTGCACGGCCGGACCGTTTCCGGCCCGCCGGTGAGCTCTTACCTCACCATTTCACCCTTGCCGGGATGCTCCCGGCGGTATGTTTCTGTTGCACTTTCCCTGAAGTCGCCTCCGCCGGACGTTATCCGGCACCCTGCCCTTTGGAGCCCGGACTTTCCTCAGGGAGCCCATAAGGCTCCCCGCGACTGCCCAGCCTACTCACCAGATTTTTTCTCATTCCTTCCCCGGACCCGAGGGTTCACTGATTCCATGTTTCCGGGTCAAAAGGGTCCGTGTTGATCTGAGATTCCAGCACCTCCACCTTTCCGGCCACGGCTTTCCTGAGGCGCTTTGCGAAATTCTCCGCGAAGATGCGCTCCGTGGCGTAGTGTCCCGCATCTATCAGACAGATCCCCATCTCCCTGGCCGCCTGGGCCTGATGGTGGTCTATGTCCCCTGTAATGAATACGTCGCAGCCGTTTCGGATGGCGGCAAAAATGGAACCGGCTCCGCCCCCGGAGCACAGGCCCACGATGCGGACGGAATGCTCCGGATTCCCCACCATCCTGGGAGGCGCTTTCATCTTCAAGGTCTGCTCCACCCTCTGTCCCAGCTCCTGCAGGCTTATGCTCTCCTGCAGAACGCCTATGCGGCCGAAGACCTCCACCTCCCCCAGAGGCTGCTGCAGCTTCAGCCGCCGGACCTGATTCAGGCCCAGCCGATCCGCCAGATAATCGTTGTTGCCTCCGAAAGCGGCGTCGAAGGAGGTATGGGCCGAATAGACCGAAATGTCATTTTTGATCAGCTGAATGATGTACTCCCCGTAAGTCGTGGTGCCGTCCACCACGTCTATGGGCTTGAACAGCAGCGGATGGTGGGTAAGGATGAAATCTGCTTTCAGCCCTTTCGCCTCTTCCACCACCTCCTTGGTGATTTCCAGACAGACCAGGACCTTGTTCACCGTGTCCTTCCCCATGTTGATCTGCATCCCGCCATTGTCCCATTCTTCTTCCAGTTCTCTGGGAGCAATGGCTCTCAGCTCACTTTGCAGTTCCTCCAGCATCATGCTCATCTTTTCTACCCATCCTTTCCATCCTCAGTACGCCGTTCAAAAGATCGTTTAAAACTGCCAGCCGCTTTTCTGCTTCTTCCTGCCGCCTTTGGCCATTTCGGGTCCCGGCTGCGGAGACGTCTCTCAATATTCTCTTTTCCGTTTCCATTTTACGACGGATCAGTTCTTTCAGCAAGGGGTCTCTTTTTAAAATGAGCAAGGGACTGATCTCAAAGACCAGGTCCTCTTTCACGGCCTCTGCCGCAGCGGCCCGGGCTTTCTCCGGCACGCTTTCCGGCCCCTTCTTCGTCACGATTATCTCACAGAGGTGCCTGCCCTCCCGGACCAGATATTCCTCCTTTATCAAAAATCCCTTTTTATAGAGCCACAGGCGCAGTTTGTCCTGAGCGTTTCTCGGTTGAAGGATGAACCGCTTGAAGCTGGCGGTTTTCTCCGGATCGGCTCCCAGGATGTCCGCCATGAGCAGCCCGCCCATGCCGGCCATCACCACCGTGTCCACCTCTCCCGGCGCCAGAGGCTCCAGGCCGTTCCCAAGGCGGAGATCGAAGACCCCTCCCGGCGCCAGGCGCGCTATGTTCCCGGCGGCCTTTTCCAGAGGGCCCTTTCTGATATCCGTCAGGATCAGCTTTTCACAGATCCCCCGTTCCCGCAGATAGACCGGCAGGAACCCGTGGTCGCTGCCCACGTCCGCCAGACTGCTCCCCCGGGGGACGCAGTCCGCTATTCTCTGCAATCTGTCAGACAGCTTCAGCATCGGTATCCCGCCTACTCCAGATAGTCCTTCAATTTCTTGCTGCGGCTGGGGTGGCGCAGCTTCCGCAGGGCCTTGGCCTCTATCTGCCGGATGCGCTCCCGGGTGACGTCGAAGCGCTTGCCCACTTCTTCCAGGGTCCGGGCCCGTCCGTCGTCCAGGCCAAAGCGCAGCTTCAGCACCTTCTGCTCTCTCTCCGTCAGGGTATCCAGCACCTCCACCAGCTGTTCCTTCAGCATGGAGAAGGCCGCCGCCTCCGCAGGGGCGGGTACGTCTTCGTCCGGGATAAAGTCCCCCAGATGGCTGTCTTCCTCTTCGCCGATGGGGGTCTCCAGGGAAACGGGCTCCTGGGCGATCTTCAATATTTCCCGGACCTTTTCCTCGGAAATATCCATCTCCGCCGCGATTTCCTCCGGCGTGGGCTCCCTGCCGTATTCCTGGAGCAGCTGCCGGGAGACCCGGATCAGCTTGTTGATGGTCTCCACCATATGTACGGGAATGCGGATGGTCCGGGCCTGGTCTGCGATGGAACGGGTGATGGCCTGACGGATCCACCAGGTGGCGTAGGTGCTGAATTTATAACCCTTCCGCCAGTCGAACTTGTCCACTGCCTTTATGAGGCCCAGATTCCCCTCCTGGATCAGATCCAGGAAGAGCATTCCCCGCCCCACATATCTCTTGGCGATGCTGACCACCAGCCGCAGATTGGCCTCGCAGAGCCGCTGCTTGGCGCTTTCGTCTCCGTCCTCCATGCGCTTGGCCAGCTCTATTTCTTCTTCCGCCGTCAGGAGAGGCACCTTGCCGATCTCCTTCAGATACATGCGCACGGGATCGTCTACGGCCACGCCCTTGGGCAAAGTGGCTTCCAGGTCTATTTCCCCGTCCTCGTCCACTTCCTCCGCCAGCTCTATGTCCGGGTCCTCCTCCGTGCTGATGGCGATGATTTCCAGCTCGTCAGGCTCCGCCTCCGACAGGATCTCTATTCCCATGGAAATGAGGGCGTCGTAAAGATCGTCCATCTGGTTCTTGTCCATCTCCACGTTTTCCAGACAGTCGGAAATCTCCCGGAAGGTTATGGAGCCTTTCCCCTTGGCCTTCTCCATCAATTCCGCTACATATTTGTCCTCGTTCTGCTCCATCTCATATGTCATCCCGCAACGTTCCACCCTTTCTCTGTTTTTGGATTTCCATCAATTCCCGCATCAGCTCCCCGGCCTTGTCCGGGTCGCTTTCCTCCACTACGGAAAGCAGCTGAATGAGCTCCTCTTCCCGTTTTTTCATGGCTTCGTTTTCAATATGAGCCACGCAGTCCCGGAACACCTCTTCGTCCCGGTCCGCCAGGTTCACGTTTTCCAGAATGTCCGACAGCATGCGGTTTCCTTCTTCGTCCAGGCCGTCGGCCACCTTCTTTATGTCTATTTCCTGCTCCTCGCTGTAGACGCTTTCAATGGCCCTGTATATCTGAAAGCATTCCGGGTTCCGGAACGCCTCCTGATAGGGGCGCACCATAGGCACGTAGGAGCTTTTCATGAGGGTCAGCCGGATCAGGTTTTTTTCCAGCATATCCGCCGGGGCCCTGGCTCCGCCGCTGCCGCTGCCGCCGGATTCCTTCCGGCGGACCGCAGCAGGCGCTTCTCCTTCTCCGTATCTGCCGAAGGTTTCCAGCCTCAGGGCTCCTTCGGAGATCCTGGTCTCTGCGGCGATCTTCTTGATGTAAGCCTCCGCCTCCACGGGACTCAGGCCCCGCAGCAGCTTCGCCGCCTCCTGCAAAAAAGTGACGCTGCCCTCCGTGGTGTTCAGGTCCACGGTCTTCCGCAGACGGTACAGCTTGTATTCCGCAAAAGGCAGGGCCTTTTCCACCAGCTCCTGAAAGGCGTCCCTTCCGTATTTTTTGATGTATTCGTCCGGGTCCTTCTCCCGGTCCAGGACCAGCACCTTCACCTTGCAGCCCGCTCCGTAGAGGATGTCCATTCCCCGCAGAGCCGCCGCCTGTCCCGCCTCGTCGGCGTCGTAGGCCAGCACCACGTTTCTGGTGTAGCGTTTCAGCATGGCCGCCTGGCTTTCTGTAAGGGCCGTCCCCAGAGATGCGGATACGTTGCGGACGCCGTGCTGGTACAGAGAGATCACATCCATGTAGCCTTCCACCAGAATGGCCCGGTCCTCCCGGCTGATGTCCTGACGGGTCAGATTCAAGCCGTAAAGGTTGTTCTTCTTCTGAAAGACCGTGGATTCCGGAGAGTTGAGGTATTTGGGATTGCCGTCTCCCAGAGCCCTGCCGCCGAAGCCGATGACCTTTCCTCTTGTATTGATGATGGGGAACATCACCCGTTCCCGGAATTTATCATAGCAGCGTTCCCCGGACCTGGCCGCCAGCCCCAGGGCTTCCAGCACGTCCATGGGGACTTCCTTTTCCGTCATGTGGCGGCAGAGGCTGTCCCAGCTTTCATCCGCATAGCCGACGCCGAATTTCCTCAGGATCTCCGGCTCTATCCCCCGTTTCCGCATATAGTCCCAGCCCCGGTTGCTCTGGCGGAAAAAGTTTCTGTAAAAAAACGCCGCCGCCGTCCGGTTGGCTTCATAAAAGGCGCTGCGCCGTCCTTCCTGGGCGAAGGAGGAATCCTTCAAGTCTATCCCGTATTCCTCCGCCAGCTTTTCTATGGCCCCGCGAAAATCCAGGTTCTGCTGCCGCTGCACAAACTCTATGACGTCTCCCCGGGCTCCGCAGCCGAAGCAGGTGAATATCTGTTTTGCTTCCGAAACCATAAAAGAAGGTGTCTTTTCATTGTGAAACGGGCAGAGTCCCTTATAGTTTGCCCCCGCCTTCTTCAGAACGACGTGCCGCCCTATAACGTCCACAATGTTACACCTGCTTTTGATTTCCTCTATGATATTTTCACTTGCCGTAGTTCCCACACAACCCCTCTTCTGCGGCGGCAGCCTGCAGGCTGCGCTCCGGCGTGCGGGCTCCTGCAATGCTTCCGATCACATTTCCTTATTCTACAAAAAGAAGGACAATCCTTTTTTTTAATCCCGCTTTTTTTCATGTTTTTTTCTTCACACAAAAAAAGGTCTTTTTTTTACAATTTTTTTTACTTTGCAGGCCTCTGCCGCCGAAAATCCCCCGATTGGGGGGTGACATTCCACGGGCCCTCATGTTATGATAAAGCGATAGCGGATTGCTGCGGACGCTTCCGGCCCCAGGCCATGTCCCGGCAGTCTCTGCAAAGGCTGAGGCAAGCAGTGACCATCTGTGGTCCTGCTTAATAAAGGAGGTATTTTATGGGACTTTTTGACAAAATGATCAAAGACGGCCTCAACGGAGCCCTTGGGGAAGCCGTGGGAAAGACCCTCTCCGAGATGACGGCGTCCAAGACCGGCGAACAGGCCGGGCAGGGAGCGGTCCCCGGAGCGGCCGTCCCGAATGCAGGAGCGGCTGCCGCAACGGTCTGCCCCCAGTGCGGCCAGACTGTCGCCGGGGGCCAGAAATTCTGTCCCGGCTGCGGCGCAGGGCTGGCACAGCCGGCGGCGGCAGCGCCGGCAGGCGGAGAAGCGGCTTCCGCAAAGGTCTGCCCCAAATGCGGCCAGACTGTCGGCGCAGAACAGAAATTCTGCCCCGGCTGCGGCACAGGGTTCTCTCAGCCGGAGGCAGGCGGCGCAGCTCCTTCTTCCCAGCCTGCGGCTGCCCCCGGAGCGGGCCTCAACCTGGAAGCCCTGGGGGGCCTTGGAGGACTTTTCTCCACCATACAGCAGGCGGCCACCGGCATCGTCAACGAGGCTGCAAAATCCATGAAGATCTGTCCGCAATGCGGGCAGCCCGCCGGCGCGGACCAGAAGTTCTGCCCCGGCTGCGGCGCAGAGCTGCCCCAGGCCACTCTGTCCGAAGGCTTTATCTGCCCCCAGTGCGGCAAGGAAAACAAGCTCACCGCCAAATTCTGCGCCGACTGCGGCGCCAAGCTCCCCAACACCATATCCGAGGAGGAGGCCGTCAAGGCAAAAACCGCCGCCGTTCTGGAAAACTGGCCTCAGGAACTGGCGGTTTTCCCCAAGTGGAACGGCGGAGGAGCCCTTTCCCTGGAAAAGGAATTCGACAGCGACGGGAGCTGGTGGTACATGCTCTCCGCTGACGGCGTCACCATGCAGGACCTGATCTCTTACCGGCAGCTCCTGTTCCAGCACGGCTTTGCCCCCGGCGGCGATCCCCAGCGGCCCGACATCCACAATCTCTACAAGACGGAAAACGGCGTCCGGTGGCATTTCTCTTCCGAGGACGGTTTCGGCGGCGGAGACAACCAGCTGTGCGTCTACTACCGCATCGCATAGCCTGGCG
>JAUNBO010000006.1:15461-24377 GCA_030527065.1 Bacillota bacterium
GAAAAGAGGAGAACAACATGAAAAAATTTCTTATTATCTTACTGGCTCTGATCCTGGTATTTTCTTTTGCCGCCTGCGGCGGCGAAGAAGCCCCTGCCGCCGACGGCGAAGAAGCTGCCGGCGGCGAAGCCGTGGAAGAAAACGGCGGCGAAGAAGAGAGCCAGGGCGATCCGATCCCGGCTTCCGGCAGCCTGCTGGAGGAATTCCTTCTCACCACCCTGGACGCCACCCAGCATCCGGTCTACATGGCGTTCCGTACAGAGGTGGAGGGCCAGACCATAGAGGGCTTCTGGGCCATGAAGGACGGCATGATCTACACGGAGAGCCAGACCACCGAAGGACGGGTGGCCAACCTGGACGACGGGGAAAACACCTATATCATCATGCACGATGAGAAAATGTACATGACCAACACCCTGAACGAAGGGGCCCTGGAGGGCATGGGCATGGACGCCCACATCATCGCCGGCGAGGAAGGCGCAGAGATCACCGTGGGCACAGAGGAATACAACGGCGTTACCTACATCTGCGAGATCGTGGCCGATGACGAAGGCGAGACCCGCTTCCTCTTTGAACAGGACAGCAAGGACTGGAAATACATCATCAGCGAGGAGCAGGTGACGGAAGTGGTGGAATACGGCAACGATGTGGATGATTCCTGGTTCACCCTGCCCGCGGATTATACGCAGCTCTCCTTTTAACTGATTTGACCGCAAAGAGATAAAAAACGCAGGTCAAAGAAATATCGTTCTGAAAACGGCGGCGCCCTCCAGCGCCGCCGTCGTTTTTCAATGCCGCCATCCCCGGGCAGGCCCCGGCTTTGCCGCTCCCGCCGCTGGCATATAGCCTATGAGCCGTATTCCGCCGCAATGCGCCGGGCCACGTGAATGCCGCTGGCTGAAGCCTGGGAAAGAGAATGGGTGACCCCGGAGCCGTCCCCCAGGATATACAGGCCCTTCACCTTGGTTTCCAGGTTTCCGTCCACCTCTACCCGGGAGTTATAGAACTTCACCTCCACGCCGTAGAGAAGCGTGTCCTCGTTGGCCGTTCCCGGTGCGATCTTATCCAGCGCATAGATCATCTCAATGATGTTGTCCAGCTGCCTCTTGGGTATCACCAGAGACAGGTCCCCCGCCGTGGCCTTCAGCGTAGGCCGGGTAAAGCATTTTTCCATGCGCCGTCGGCTGGACCGCCGTCCCTTCACCAGGTCGCCGAAGCGCTGGAGCAGCACGCCGCCCCCCAACATGTTGGAAAGCCGGGCAATGGATTCTCCGTACTCGTTGCTGTCCTTAAAGGGCTCCGTAAATTTGTTGGATACCAGCAGGGCAAAATTGGTGTTCTCCGTCCACAGAGCCGGGTCCGCATAGCTGTGGCCGTTGACGGTGACGATGCCGTTGGTGTTCTCCGAAACCACCTCCCCATAAGGATTCATGCAGAAGGTCCGGACCATATCGTTGTACTTATCCGTTTTATAGACGATCTTACTCTCATAGACCTCGTCGGTGATGTGCTTGAATACTTCCGCCGGGAGCTCCACCCGGACGCCGATGTCCACCCGGTTGCTGTTCATGCCGATGCCCAGCTTGTGGCAGACGCCGGAGATCCACTTGGAGCCGGAGCGGCCCGTGGCCAGCACCAGCTGACTGCAGGTATACTCTTCCCCGTTGTCCGCCGTGATCCGGAACCCTTTCTCCAGGGCCTCCACGGACTCCGCCGCCACGCCGAATACCATCTCCACCTTATCCCGGGTATAGTTGAATATTTTCTCCAATATTTTCACATTCCGGTCCGTGCCTAAGTGACGGACCCGGGCGTCCAGCAAATGGAGATCGTTGCGCAGAGCCAGGGTCTTCAGATCCGAAGCAGCGGTGGAATAGAGCTTGGCGTCTGCTCCTCCCATGGAGCAGAGCACCTGGTCCACATATTCCATCAGGGCCATGGCGCCCTCCTGACCCACATATTCGTGAAGGTCCCCGCCGAATTGAGTGGTGATGTTATATTTACCGTCGGACAAAGTTCCTGCGCCGCCGTAGCCGTTCATGATATGGCAGGGGCTGCATTTGATGCATCTCTCCGCCTTTCCCGCTTTTATGGGGCAGATCCTGCCCTCCAGCGGACCGCCCTTCTCCATCATCAGCACCCGGGCCTTCACGTCCGATTTGGTCAGCTCATACGCCATAAACACACCGCCGGCGCCGGCGCCCACTATAATGACGTCATAATGCTTCACTCTTTTTCTTCCCCCTTTGAACTGTCCAGGAACGCCAGACCCCGGGCATATTTGCTCCGGCTTTCCGGCTTCAGGCCGAAGCGTTGCGCCACGCCCTCCCCGATTTCCATCAGGCTTTTCTGATCTCCCGTAAACAGCTCCACCTCTAATTCGCACAGCGGCAGGCAGCCGGCATCGGTGATGATCTCTCCCACGTCTATGGCCACCTCGCATAGGCAGTCCCCCGTATCCACCCGCAGCTTCCGCCGCAGGAAGTGGATCTCCAGCATGCAGCGCAGGGGGCGCTCCCCCACCAGCTTCAGGAGCTCCTGGCCCTCCCGGCTCTCCTGAAAAATGGCCGGCGAAGGCTGGATGAGGCAGGCGTTGTCCCGGATGGGCACGTTGATTTCCCGGCGCACATGCAGAGCCTCGTTGCCGCTGTTCTTCTGCTTCAGCGTGGCCATGGCTCCCGTTCCCTCTGTACGCACCCGGAAGGAAATGTAATTGCTTCTGAGGACCTGATCCTCCGTATCGAAGTAAGCGCCTTTCATGATCACGGCTTCCCGGGACCCGGCGTCTTCCACGGAGGCAAAGTGATCGCTCTCCCAGATGCGGTCCGCCGTCTCTCTGTCCGGAATGTTGTATTTCAATTCAATTTCCATAAGCAAGTTCCCTTATCTTTCTCACCGCCGCATCTATGTAAAAACGCAGTCCCTTGTCCTCTACGCCGGCGATATAAATGCCGCAGCGGTTCACCGGTATCAACACCTTATGCGCCCGGCTCTCTCCTATGGCCCGGGCCATGGCCGGGCTCAGCTCTCCCATCATGGAATTGGCCGCCAGAATGGCCGTGACCCCCACTATGACGTCCGCCCGGCCGGCGTTTACCACAATGGCGTTTTCTCCCGTGGCGCCTTCCCGGGCCCCGGCCTTCATCATCTGGCTGGTGGCGGCGGAATTGGTTCCCAGGGCCAGCAGCTCCACTCCCGGCAGCGCCGCTTCCAGAAGCTTTTCCACCAGAGTCCGGCCGATGCCGCCGCCCTGTCCGTCTATCACTGCTACGATCATTCTGCTTCCTCCTGTGGACGGTCCGAAGGGGCTTCCCCTCCGTCCTTCTCCGAAGGCGAACTTCCGTCCTTCCGGGCCGCCGCCTCCGCTTTCGCCTTTTTCCGGGCCGCCCGCAGCTTTCTCTTCAATTCCCCGTGGGCGTCCGGCTCCACCCGTATGGCGCCGGAGGTCATGAAGCCCACCGTCACCACCTTCCCCAGAGTCTGGGTGGCTGCGCCGATCTTTTCCTTATCGCCTTCCAGAACGCCGTCCTTTATGACTCCCAGCTCATCGGTCACCAGGTGGAAGTTGTGGACCCAGTTGCCCACTATGCCCATTCCGGCCCGCTTCACCTGCTTCTTGCCCCGGTGTATCTTCCTGGGCTGCTTCTGCAATTTTCCCGCCGCCATGCGGACTGCGCCGCTGGCAGCCTCTCCCACCAGGCCCCCGGTGTAGAGGGTGGAATCCATCACGCTGTTTCCCAGCTCGTCCAGAAACTTCACCCGGGTCATCTTGCCTGTGAAGGAAAGGGCTCCTCCCACAAGGCCTCCCACGGCGGCTCCCAGAAGGATGCCTGTTTTTTTGATCTTATCCATTTTCTTCTGCTCCGTTGCGATATCCGCAGCGTCCCCCGCCGGACGCTATTCCTCTATCTCCATATACCGTATGCTGCCGGTGGCGGAAAAAGTCTCCGTCTTTATGGTAAGCGAGCGGCCCACCCGGGCTTCCTGCCCGCCCACCATCAGGGAGGGGCTGTCCGGCGACACCGTGGAGCGGATGCGGAACACCACGTTTTTCAGGGTGGGGTCCACGGTCTCCACGAGAGTGCCGTCGTCGGTCTGCGCCGTATCCGTGAAGTCCTCCAGCCAGATTTCTTCTATGATGTCCCCGGTGAAATTGTTCCCGCTCATCAGGGCTTTGCCCGCCAGCTCCTGCCGCTCCAACTCCTCTATGAAGTCAGGCTCCGCTCCGATCACCACCACTTCCGTCACCATCTCCGCCGCAGAAACCTCTGCCACATCCTCCGGCTTCAGAAGCTGGAAAGCTCCCAGGACCACGGCCCCCAGCACCAGCAGGATCACCAGCAGATCCAATATATGAAGTTTTCCAAACAATTTGCCTTCCCGCATCTGTCTTCCCCCGCAAGCTCCCCTCCGCCATATGTATCATGTCCTACCATTATGCCCTAAAAAAAGAGTTTTTGCAATTCCCAATCTGCGTTCTCCGCTGAACTCCCACCTGGATCTGCCCTGCCGCCGGCCTGCGCCAGCAGTGAAAAATCCTCACAAACGGTATGTTTGTGCCGTCTGTGAGGATCCACATTCTCAAAAGTTTGCAGCAAGGCCCTTTTTACTGGCCCATCTGTTTGGCCACTTCCTCTGCGAAGTTTTCTTCCTTCTTTTCCAGGCCCTCGCCTACCTCAAAGCGGATCATTTCCACCACCTTGATGGGGCAGCCCAGCTCTTTGGCCACGCCGTCCACATATTCCTGAACGGTGACGTCCATGTTCTTCACGAACTTCTGCTCCATCAGGCAGGTTTCCTTCAGTTCCTTCTTCAGCCGGCCCATCACCATCTTTTCCACGATGTTGGCGGGCTTGCCTTCGTTCAGAGCCTGCTGGATGAGGATCTTCTTTTCGTTTTCAATGTAGTCCGGATCCACGGCGGATTCGTCTATGAACTTGGGGCTCATGGAAGCCACCTGCATGGCTACGTCCTTGCCCACCGTGGCCACCTGCTCCTGGGTGGCTGTGGTTTCCAGACCGATGATCACGCCGATGCGGCCTGCGCCGTGAACATAGCCCACATGGACCACGCCGGGCTTTGCACAGCGGATGAAGCGGCGGATGTTCATGTTCTCGCCGATCTTGGCGATCTTGTTGTTCAGAGCTTCCTTTACGGTGCCCTCTCCATGATAATCCATTTCCAGGAAAGCGTCCATATCCGGGTTCTGACAGTTCAGAGCCATGGCCGCCAGCTTATCCACAAACTCTATGAATTCCTCGTTCTTGGCTACAAAGTCCGTTTCGGAATTGACCTCTATGATGGCGGCTTCCTTGCCGCCCTCTGAGAATACCAGCTTTACCAGGCCCTGGGACGCAATGCGTCCGGCCTTCTTGGCGGCCTTGGCCAGACCCTTTTCTCTCAGAAGCTCTATGGCCTTTTCTATATCCGCCTCCGCTTCCATGAGGACCTTTTTGCAGTCCATCATGCCGGCGCCGGTGCGCTCTCTCAGCTCTTTTACCAATGCGGCTGTTACTTCCATGATCAATGCTCTCCTTTACTTTCTACTCGTTATCCGCTGCCGTTTCCGCTTCCGCTTCCGGCGCCGCTTCTTCGGCTTCCTCCGCCGCTTCCGCTGCTCCGTCGCCTTCATCGTAGGATTCGCCCTGGTTGCCTTCTATCACTGCGTCGGCCATTTTTCCGGCGATGAGCTTCACCGCCCGGATGGCGTCGTCGTTGGCGGGGATGATGTAATCCACATCGTCCGGGTCACAGTTGGTATCCACGATGCCTACGATGGGAATGCCCAGGATGCGGGCTTCTCTTACGGCTATTTTTTCTTTCTTGGGGTCCACCACGAAGATGGCGCCGGGCATGCCTCTCATCTCTTTGATGCCGCCCAGATATTTCTCCAGCTTTTCCTGCTCCAGACGCAGCTTGCCCACTTCCTTCTTGGTGAGGGCGTCGAAGGTGCCGTCTGTTTCCATGGCCTTTATCTCGTTCAGCCGTTTGATCCGCAGGGAGATGGTCTTGTAATTGGTGAGCATGCCGCCCAGCCAACGCTCGTTGACGAAGAACTGGCCGCAGCGGACCGCCTCGTCTGCAATGGCCGCCTGGGCCTGCTTTTTGGTCCCCACAAACAGGACCGGCTTCCCCTCCGCCGCCACGCTCTGCATGAAATTGTAAGCCTCGTCGATTTTCTTTACGGTCTTCTGAAGGTCGATGATGTAGATGCCGTTTCTTTCGGTGAAGATGTAGGGAGCCATTTTGGGGTTCCATCTCCGGGTCTGATGCCCGAAATGCACACCGGCTTCCAGCAGCTGTTTCATAGATATGACTGACATGTTTTTTACCTCCTGGTTTTTCCTCCACCCTGCGTGCCCGGAACGCCACCCGCAAGGGGCACCAGCCTTCCAGTGGCAGGATGTGCGAATTGAAATCAGGCCGCCCAAAGGCGAGCCTTAATAACTATACTATATTGTTTTTCCAAAAGCAAGGAAAAAATCTCACTTTTTCAGGCTTTTGCGCAAAAAATCCTCATAGCGCTTCCGCACGCCGCCGTAACGCTTCTGGCTGATGGGAAGGACCGTTCCGTCCTCCATGTGGAAGCTCTGCTCCGCCCGCCGTTTCACTTTTTCCATGTTCACGATGTAGCTCTGGTGGCAGCAGACAAATTCCTCTCCCAGATAGGGCTCGATTTCCGAAAACTTTCCATAGAAGCTCAATTCTCCCGAGGCGGTGTGGACCAGCACCTTTCTCTGATCCTTGCTGATGTAATGGATCTGGTCCAGAGGGACCCGGCAGGAACTCTTTTTCGTCACCACAGGGAGGCCGCCGGAGCGCCCCTTGCTCAAAAAAGAAAAAAGCTCCTGTTCGTTCTCGAAGGAGCGCACCCGCCAGAGACCCCTGTGCGCCAACCTGGATAAAGCCTCTTCGGCAGCCTTTTCCATGTGCCTGTCCGCCACCGACAGCAGAAAACTCCTCATCGTTCACCTCCAACACGCCGCCGGCCAAAGACCGCCATGCTTTACACAGGGGAACGGTGACTTTCCGCCTCACATTTCAGCCAGTAAATCTTTTACGATCTCCGACGCCATCAGCAGGCCTGCCGACGCCGGTCCCCAGATCACGCTGGCGGGCGTCCTGTCCTCTCCCGCCGTCTCCGCACGGCCGGGGGCTTCCGGCGAAAACACCGCCTTTACATGCCCCAGACCTTCCCGGTTCAGCTCCCGCCGGACAGCCCGGGCCAGCGGGCAGGTGTGGGTTTTGGAGATCTCCGCCACCTGAAATGCGGTGGGATCCATCCGGTTGCCGGCGCCCATGGCGCTGACGACCGGTTTCCCCAGCCGGACCGCTTCCCGGATGAGGAGCAGCTTGGCCGGCACATCATCGATGGCGTCGGCAATGTGATCCCAATCCTCCAGACGGAAAGAAGCCAGGGTCTCTTCCGAGAGACGCCGGGGAAAGGCCTGAACGCAGATGTGAGGGTCGATATCCCGGATGCGCTCTTCCATGACCTCCGCCTTGGGCCTGCCCAGAGTGGAGTGCAGGGCCACGATCTGCCGGTTGCAGTTGCTGACGGAAACCGTATCGGCGTCCACCAGGCCAAGGCGGCCCACCCCGGTCCTTGCCAGGGCTTCCGCGACAAAGCCGCCTACGCCTCCGATCCCGAAAACGATGACGGCTTTCTTCTGCAAGATCTCCACAGCCTGCCTGCCCAAAAGCATGGCGGTCCTGTCGTAGATGGTTTCCATGAGCTAATAATCTTCCCTGCGGTAGGTGATGAGTTCCTCGGCAATCTCGTGGGCCGCGATGGAAACGGGCCGGTCGTTTTCCGCCTCGGTCAGGCGGGGCTTCCCATCGATCAGGTCCCGGGCCCGCTTGGCTGCCAGGATCACCAGTGTATAGCGGCTGTCCGCTTTCTCTTTGACCACATTGATGGACGGTTCCAGCATCATAATGACATTTCCCCTCTTTCTTCCTTTTTATATTTCTCTATCAACTCGTAGACGGAGTCCGACACCCGGGAGTGCTCTGCTTTCATGATGGCCTCCACCCGGTCTGCGGCCGCCTCTACTTTGTCGTTGATCACACAATAATCGTACTGATCCGCACGGGAGATCTCTCCCATGGCCGCCGCCATGCGGGCGGCTATGGCCTCCGGGGTCTCCGAGCGGCGGCCGGTGATGCGCCGGCGAAGCTCTGCCATGGAGGGAGGCAGGAGAAAGATCAGCACCGCCTGAGGGAAGTTTTTCTTCACCTGCAAGGCTCCCTGAACGTCTATATCCAGAAGCACATCCCGTCCCCGGTCCAGCTGCTTCAGGACCTCCTCCCGGGGCGTCCCGTAGCGGTTTCCGTGGACATTGGCCCATTCCAGGAATCCCTTTTCCTCCAGGACACGGCTATAGGTCTCCTCCGACACGAAGTAGTAGCTCTTTCCTTCCACTTCTCCGGGCCTGGGCTTCCGGGTGGTCATGGACACGGAAAAATGAATGCCCGTCCGTTCCACAAGCTTCCGGCACACGGTTCCTTTCCCGGTACCGGAAGGCCCGGAAATCACAAAAAGTATTCCCTCTCCCATGGCTTCCTCTCTATGCTTTATGTGCCAGCAGTGGGAGTGGCAAGACCGGGTCTTGGTTGTTGAATGGGTGCTTGCAACCGGCTTTGCCACTCCCACTGCTGGCGTACAATCTATGACTTATTCGCCAACAACTTATGCGGCTCAAAAAAGTATTATACACCACTGCGGAAGCGGTTTTCAAGCAAAACCGTCCGTTTCGTGTCCGTTTCTTTTCCCGGCCGGCGCTTTTGTTTTGCCCGGTCCGCCCCGGCCTGAGGCCTCCGGGCCGGTTTTTCGCACCCGCACCGCTTTATTCACATAGTATACACCTTTCCGCCTCCTGTCAATGACCGGGGAAAAGAAAAAGCGCCGATCCC
>JAUNBO010000149.1 GCA_030527065.1 Bacillota bacterium
TGGCAGTGCTGGCGGCGGTGGCGCTTCTGGCCGCAGATCCCCCGGAAACCGTCCAAAGCTCCCGGGAGCAGGCGGCGCTGGAGGAGCTGGCGGCCAGCCTGAGCTTTTCCGAAAATCAACTTACCTTTGTCATCCCTGAGAGCTACCCCGATGTGGAGAAATGGAACATCCACATTGCCGGCCGGCAGGAGTATTCCGACGGATTCAGCAGCAGCGTCCATTACCTGGAGGATGTGGCCTATGAGGCCGGTCAGAAATATGTGATATTGGAAGACTACGGACAGGATAATCACGGGTACGGGCAGAGCACCTACAGCGAATTGACTTTGACGGCGTCCTTTTCGGGGCTTTCTGAGGAATCTCCGGAGCTGAGGGTGGATCTGGTGCCTTATCTGAACGCCCCCCGTCCGGACCGGTCGGCGGAGATCCCTGTCCCGCTGTCTGAGCTGCCCACTGCCCTCTACGGGACCTTTGAGCCGGACTGGGAAAACGATACGGTATGGCTGTTGGCCCGGCTCCCGGAGGAGGAGGTCTATGTGTACGGCCTCAACGTCAACAGCAATGGGAGGGGTGTTTTCGTGCGCTGGAGGGAATCCACATATTATGCGGAAAGCTGGCACTACATCACCCCCAGGCAGATACTGCCCCAGGCGGCCTGTGGGGACTACGACGGCGACGGGGAGCAGGAGCTGGCCCTGAGCTTCTGTATCGACTCCGGCACCGGGGTGAGCGTGGCCGACCTGCATATCTTTGAGCGGGCTCCCGACGGAACGCTGACAAGCCGCCAGTTTGAGAGAGGGGAATACCTTTCCCTGGTGAATGAGGCTCTGAGCTGGGAGCACGACCAGACTGCGGCGGCAGTGACTGCTTACGTGGACGGCCACAGCACTCTCCTGTCCCTGGACCCCCAACTGACCGGAGAGTTTGACGGATTGGCCGTCAACGGAAGTATGGTCACCTTTGAGCTGTCCGGGCCGCAGCCCGGGGCGGTCTTCGGGATCAATACGCTGTATGAAGACGGGCCGTATCTCATCTATTGCGGGGAGCTCAGGGCGGATGTCCGCTATGAAGACGGGGCCTTCTCCATGGAGAATTTTACCGTAATTCCATATTAAAAGGAGCTGTCATACTCCGCCTTCCGGGGAGCAAAATGTGAAGGGGTGCGGCAGACAGGCCGGTGCGGGGAAAAACCGCCGCCTCTTTTGCCCTCAGGCGGAGCACAGGCCCGTCCCAGGCATACCGCCGCCGTCAGCCCTCCCGCCGGCAGCCAGAAATAATAGGTCAATCCCCGGAGGAGGAGCATGGCGGGCAGGACCAGCTCCGGGCCGAAGACCCCGGCGTAGTGGAGCACAAAGGCCCCTTCCATGATTCCTACGCCGCCGGGGACGGGGAGGGATTCCACAGAGAGGACCAGCAGCGTCTGCATGGCCACCAGAGTCCAGAAGCCGGTCCCTTCCAGGCCAAAGGCCCGGTAGACCCAGTAGACCATGGAGTAATAGGCGAACAGATGAAGGAGGGCGGCGGCCAGGAGCCGGAGCACTGCGGCGGGATGTTTTTTCATGAAGGCGCCGCCTGCCTGATAGTGGGCCGTCTGCTCCTGCAGGGCGGCCAGGGCCCGGTCCTTGTCCCGGATCAGCCGGAGCCGGAGCAGAAGGCCGCAGAGGCCCCGGACCAGGGCAGGGGCCAGCTTTGGAGAAAAGACCAGGATCAGAAAGGCCAGAGCCAGGAAAAGCTGGGCCGCCGCTCCATATAAAAGGAAGTATTTGATGGCGCCCATTTCTCCCAGCCGGCGGAGCCCCATTCCCAGGATGGAGCCGCCCAGAAGCAGCAGGGCAGCCCAGTGATAGCTCAGGTTGAAGCTGAGGAGCGCCAGTGACGAAACCCCCGGAGGGATGCCGTCCCGGTGCATGAAGTAGATCAGGGAAGGCTGGCCGCCGCAGCAGCCCGGAGTGACGGAGCTGAAATAGAAGTCGATGAGAGAATAGGCATAGCAGCGGCGGGGGCTGGCACGGAAGCCCAGTTGACGGGTCAGAGAGCCCAGGCAAAGGGCCTCCAGGCCGAAAAAGAGGGCCATGGCTCCCAGCCCCGCCAGCAGCCACCGGGGGTCGGCCTGCCGAAGCAGGCCGAACAGCTCCGACAGCTGCCGGTCCTTCATCAAAAAAATCAGGGTGAGGGCCAGCACCAGAAAGATCAGCCCAAGGCTCAACAGGTTTTTTCTCCGGTCCTTTACAAAAGCGTCCATTTTTTCTATCCTTCCTGTCTGTTCAGCTCTTCCGGCAGCACAAAGCGGCAGCCCCGGGCCTTCATCTCCGGCAGAAAGCGCCGGAGGGCTTCCATCATTTTTAAAGGGGCGCCCTCTGCCGCCCGGCCTTCGCCGGCGTCGTGGAGGCAGATCACCGCTCCGTCCCGGCACCGCCGCCGCAGCTTCCGCAGCAGAAGCTCCGGCGTGGCGTCTGCCCGCCAGTCCTGCACCATCACGTCCCAGAGCAGCAGCCTCATGCCGTGGCGTTTCAGCTGTGGAAAGACGAAGGGATTCACCCTGCCATAAGGGGGCCGGTACCAGGACGGGGAAGGGCAGCCCGCTTTCCGCAGCTGCTTTGTCCCCTGCCGGAAGATTTTTTCCGTGGCGGCGGGCCCCAGGCGCAAAAGGCTCCGGTGGTCTGTCCCGTGAAGCCCTATGGCGTGGCCCTCCGCCTTCATGCGGGCAGTCAGCTCCGGCAGGGCTTCGGCCTTGGGGGCCATGACAAAAAAGGTGGCTTTTACCTCCGCCGCAGCCAGAAGGTCCAGCAGGGCGGGGGTGTAGCGGGGGTCCGGTCCGTCGTCAAAGGTCAGAGCCAGGCGGAAGGGCTTTCCTGTCTTGCTCTTCCGGGAAGGGAGGGACCTCTTTCCCGGCAGCTTCCGAAGGAACCGGGCCAGGGGGGAAGGACTCCGCTTCCCTTGCATTTTTTCAAGATGTCTGTCCATTACGCCGCCTCTGACTTCCTGCCGGCGCAGCTGTCCAAAAAGCGCAGCAGGGCCTGCTTGTCCATGGCCTTCTCCAACCGGGCCATGTTCCTCTGTATCAGCTTCAGCAGATAGGGGCTTTCCAGCAGACCGAAGAGTTCCGGAAGGGACTGGGCGGGCTCCTTGGAAAGGACCAGGCCCAGAGCCTTTTTGTTTACGAAGTCTGCGTTGGCGGTCTCCTGGGCCAGGGTGGGCTTCAGGAGTAAAAGGGGCAGTCCGGCGCTGATGGCTTCAAAGACGGTGACGCCGCCGGGCTTGGTCATCAGCAGGTCCGCCTCCGCCATCAGCCGGGGGATCTGGCAGCTGTAGCCCAGCACGGTGATGTTTTCATAGCGGCCCTGAAGCCGGGAGAAAAGCTTGTGATTGCTCCCTGTCACCACGGTGGTATGGAGGCCGGGGAAGCGGTTGAGCCTCTGGTAAAATTCCGGGTCCTCCGGCAGCAGGCCCAGGCCCCCGCCCATCAGGAGAAGCTCCCGGCGGGAAGAGGTTGTTTCGCCGGCCGCCGTCTTTTCTGCTTTCCGGTCTGCGCCTTCCGCCGGGTCGTGCCCGGGCTGTCCCCCGCCGGGCCCAAAGGCCCTCTTTACGGGAATGCCGCTGACTGCGATCTTTTCCGGGGGAACGCCCCGTTCCCGCAATTCTGCCGCCGTGGATTCCGCCGCCACAAGGTAGAGGCTGCACTCGTCGTTGATCCAGACGTTATGGCTGGTCACGTCGGTGATGCAGGTGACAAAGGGGACCGGGTCCCCCGCAGTCTTCTTATATTCTCCCATCAGCCTGGCGCAGAGGGAATAGGTGGCGACGACGGCGTCGGGCCGGAAGGCCGCCAGCTCCCGGGCCAGGGCTCGGGCCATAAGGCTCCGCACCGGGTCCTGACGCTTCTTTGTTGGAAAGTGCCGGGCCCGCCGGGGCTTTTGCACACTGCGGTACGCCAGATTGTAGAGGCCGCAATTCCGTTCCACCAGGAAGGAATAGGCGCCGTAAATCATAGGAAAGCTGCCGGGGAAGGCAGCCTGATAAATATCAAAGATCTTCACTTCCGCACCGGGGCGGGCCGCAGAAATCTCTTCTGCCAGGGCCGCCGCCGCCGAATAATGTCCCATACCGAATTTTCCTGTAAG
>JAUNBO010000150.1 GCA_030527065.1 Bacillota bacterium
GCCGTAAAATTCTCTGGGACGAGGACAGACCGGCAAACCGTCCCCCTGGCGCCCCCGTGAAAAGTAACGGAAGCTGCAACGCCCGGGTTTCACACTCGCTTGGGCCTGTTTCGGTACAGCCTTGTAGAGACCGCCACGGAAACTGCGTTGAAGAGCACGAGGACCGCCAGCACCGAGGACAGGGTAATGGCAACATTGATGTCGCCTGCCTCTAAAAAAGCCACCAGCGTTTCCCGGCAGCTCATGACCGCAAAGATCAGCCCTACCATCAGCGCCAGAAAGAGCAGCCGGCCCTTTTCCACGCCGAAGCGAAAGAAAAAAGGGAGGTTGACAGCCTGCATGACCAGGACCAGGCAGACGAGGAGAAGAAAGCTCACCACCTCGCCCGGCTCTCCCCTGCGTCCGAAAACCGCAGAAACGCCCCACTGCGCCGCCGTTGCCACCGCCGATACCGACAGCACCAGCCCATAGGATAAAAGGTATTTGCTGAAAACCAGAGCGAAGGGCGTATACGGCATCATGACGGCCAGTTCGTCCCAGTGGCAGCGTTCGTCATAGGCCATGGTATTGACCGGCAGCAGGGCCGCATAAACCACCGCAAAGGTCGACATGGAAAACCCCGGAATGACAGAAAAAATCACCACCAGGAGGATGAATATCTTCATTTGTTTGAAAAGGACGTAAACGTCTTTTAAAAGCAGCCCCCGCATCTCACTTCTCCCCTCTTGCAAGAAACAATATGATGTCTTCCAGACCGGCGCGCTCCGCCCGGAAGGCGGCGGAAACCCCATCCCGCCGGACCAGGGCCTCCACTCCATAGCGGCCCTCCTTCTTTCCTATAACGGCCTCCGGCGGCACCGCCTGAAGCTCCTCCCCGGACAGCTTCAGAATGGCGTAAGACTCCACCAAACGGTCCTTCTCCTCGCATAGAAGCAGACGTCCCTGGTGAAGAAACGCAATGTAATCGCATATTTTCTCCAGGTCGCTGACGATGTGGGAGGACAGCAGCACGGAATGGGTCTCGTCCCGGGTAAATTCGTTGAACACATCCAAAATCTCGTCCCGGATGATGGGGTCCAGGCCGCTGGTGGCTTCGTCCAGCAGGAGCAGCCGGGGCCGGTGGGACAGGGCTGCGGCAATGGCCAGCTTCATCTTCATCCCCCGGGAAAACGCCTTCAATTCCTTATCCCGGGGAAGGCGGAAACGGTCCAGGAAGCCATTGTAGGCCTCGCCGTCCCAATTGGGATAAGTAAGGCCCATCATCCGCCCTACGCTCCTGGCACTGAGGACCTCCGGGTAATAGGCCTCGTCCAGCACCACTCCCACGTCTGCCTTGAGGGCCCAGAATTCCCGGCTCCGGTTATCCGTTCCCAGCACCTGCACCGTGCCCCCGTCCCGGGGAACGGCGTTCATGATAAGCTTGATAAGGGTGCTTTTCCCCGCGCCGTTTTCCCCCACCAGACCCATAATGCTTCCCTGGGGCAAAGTCAGGTCCACAGGGCCCAGCACAAAATCCCCATAGGACTTTTTCAAGCCCCGCACCTCAATGGCGTTCACTGTTCCTCCTCCTTTATGATAACGTGAAGCATCTCTCTGATTTCCTCTTCTCCAAGGCCGCAGGGAACCGCCAGTCTGACGATCTCCCGCAGATGCCCTTCCATCCTCCTGAGATGCTCCTCCCGCACCAGCTCCGTATCCTTCGGCGCCACATAGCAGCCCTTGGCGGCCACCGTATAAATGTAGCCGTCCTTTTCCAGCTCATCGTATGCGCGCTTGGTGGTGATGACGCTGATACGCAGATCCTTGGCCAGCATGCGTATGGAAGGCAGCATATCCCCCTCCTGCACTTGGCCGGAAAGGATAGCGTCCCGTATCTGAGTGTATATCTGCTCATAGATGGGCTGACCGCTGACGTTGCTGATAAAGAGATCCATCTTTTACCTGCCTTCCCTTCTTTCTGTTCATATACAGCATATACAGTATACCCGGCCAATATGCCTGTGTCAATGACTTTTTTCAGTCTCCTGAGTTAGTATAGGCTAACCGCAGAAGCCGAAAAAAGCTGCTCCCCTCTGATGAGAGAAACAGCTTTGGTTTACGATATGTTTCCGGGCTTTACCCCAGCAGGCTTTCTACCGCCTTTTTTACGGCGCCGCCGTCGGCCACGCCTTTTACCTTCGGCATAACGGCTCCCATCAGCTTTCCCATGCCGGCCCTGCCGCTGCCGGGCTCTACGCCCAGCTCCGCCGCCGTGGCCTTCACCAGCTCCAGGAGCTCTTCCCCGGAAAGCTGCTTCGGCAAATACTCCATCAAAATGGCGATCTCTTTGTTGTAGGCTTCCAGCAGATCTGTTCTCCCCGCTTTTTCAAAATCTTCGAGGGCATCCTTCCGCATTTTGACTTGCTTGCTGAGAATGGCCGACACTCCCGCATCGTCCAGTTCTTCCCGGTTATCTACCTCGTACTGCTTGATTGCCGCCCGGGCGAAGCTGACTGTATTCTTTCTGACTTCATCTCTGGCCTTCATGGCTTCCTTGAAATCCGCAGCCAATCTTTCCTTAATGGTGGACATGTTTTCACCTCACTGTCCGGAGGGCCTGGGCCTCAGTATTTCTTGTTGGCCTTTTTTCTTGCGGCTTCGGACTTCTTCTTTCTCTTTACGCTGGGCTTCTCGTAATGTTCTCTTTTACGAAGCTCAGACATGACGCCGTCCCGCGCACAGGACCGCTTGAACCGCTTCAAAGCGCTGTTCAGGTCCTCGCCTTCTCTGACGATCACTTGTGCCATTGATCATTTCCCCCCCTCCGTATTTTGAACTTACACGGATGCTTCCAGGCGATAGGAACGCCGCTGCTCTACAACGCTACTAATTATACACAAAAGAGAGGTTCGGCGCAAGTTTTTTTTCTCTTTTCACCCATTGCCTGTTAAAACAGATTACGGTATTCCCGCGCTCCGTACATCACACGCATAATAATAACCTCTCGCCGCTCATCGTTGACGATGTAAAAAACAAGGTAATTCTCCACGACCAGCTTTCGATAGCCCTTGGCGGCCAGGCAGGCATCCTCCAGTTCGGAGCCGATATATGGAAACTGCTCCAACTGTTCGACAGCACGCTCTATCTCTGTCATCAGAGTTTCCGCTGCGGCAGGGTTGTTCAGGACATCGCTGATATAGCTGTCGATCCCGTCTAAATCCTCAAAAGCCAGCGGCAAATAGCGAATTTGATGGCGGTTATTTTCCATGCTTTTTCCTCAGCCTGCCAAACACCTCGCTGCTGTCCAAAAGCGGCACTCCTTCTTCAAGCTGCTTTTCTGCAGCGCCAAGCTTGCGGTAGACATCCAACAGACCCAGTTGCTTTTCATAGGTATCCATGCTCATGACGACAAGGTGTCCCCTTCCGTTTTTCGTAATAAAGACCGGTTCGTTTTTTCCATGGCAAAGCTCGGATATCTTACCGGTATCACGCAAATCGGCCATAGGTCGAATTGTAGGCATAATCTCAGCTCCCTTCCTGGCATCAGTATAGCAAAAGGAAGTGAAAAGTTCAAGCATAATTATGTCCTGTCTTTTGACATTTCACGGAAAAACGGGCGGCTTTTCTTTGCCCGCCCGTTTTCCCCGGTTTTTGAAGAAATTTTCTGTTGTCAAGGGAAATCGGTATTTTTCAGTTTCTTTTGAGGCTCAGGCTCCTGCGCCTCTGCTGTGCCGTTTCCAGCGCTGCGCTTTTTTTCAGCCCGGCGGCCAGGACATCTGCCGCTTGCCCAGAAGGTGAAAATGCAGGTGCTGCACTGTCTGCAGGCCGTCCTGGCCGCAGTTGCAGACCAGGCGGTAGCCGTTTTCCAGGCCCAGCTCCGCCGCCACCTTTTTCACCGTGGTCAGGATATGACCCAGCAGGGCACTGTCCTCCGCCTCCGCCGCATCCAGGGATGCGATGTGCTTTTTGGGCACCATGAGCACATGGACCGGGGCCTGGGGCTCCAGATCGTGAAAGACTGCTATCCGGTCGTCCTCGTAGGCCATTTGGGATGGGATCTCTCCATTGGCGATCTTACAAAAAATACAATCCGACATGGCATTTCCTCCTGTTTCTTCTTCGTTACGAGCATGGG
>JAUNBO010000151.1 GCA_030527065.1 Bacillota bacterium
CTTGTTCATCATTCTGGTGTCCATCCAGCTGACCCTGAACAAGATACTGAAGCTGCTGCAGGAGATCAGGAAAGAGAAGCAGAGAAATAATCTGTTATGACCCATGTTTTATAAAGGTAGAAAAAGCGACGCCGGAGAGTCTCCGGCGTTACTTTTTACGGTGGGCGCCAAGGGGACGGCCGGCAAACCGTCCCCCTGGCGCCCTTGAACAGTAACCCTCCGGCGTCGTTTGCCGGGCGCTTAGAGCAGGCCGAAGGCCTGCATTTCTTTTTTGAGGCGGGCAAGGGTGCTCTCCTCCGGCGGGCAGAGGGGCAGGCGGTATTCCATTTCAATGAGGCCCATCAGGCTCAGGGCCGCTTTTACGGGGATGGGATTCACCTCGCAGAACAGGGCGTCTATGAGGGGCTTCATGGCCAGCTGCAAGCGGGCGGAGCGCTCCGTGTCTCCCCGCAGATAGCTCTCCACCATCTGGTGGGTCTGGGCCGGGGCCACGTTGGCCACCACGGAGATGACGCCGGAGCCTCCCACGGAGAGCAGGGGCACCACCATATCGTCGTTGCCGGAATAGAGAGCGAAGTCCGGGGAAACCAGGCGGGCCATTTCCACCACCTGGGCGATGTTTCCGCTGGCCTCCTTTATGCCTACTATGTTGGGGTGGGCGCTGAGCTCCGCCGCCGCCTCCGGGCTGATGTTGACGCCGGTGCGGCCGGGGACGGAGTAGAGGATGGCGGGAATGCTGATCTGGTCGGCGATGGTAAGATAATGCTGAACAAGTCCCTTTTGCGTACACTTATTATAGTACGGAGTCACCAGAAGAAGGCCGTCGGCCCCCAATTCTTCCAGGGCCAGGCTCATTTCCACCCCATGGGCGGTGTCGTTGCTGCCGGCTCCGGCGATGACCGGGACCCGGCCGCCGGCCCGTTCCAGAGAAAATTCCACGGTGCGGATGTGCTCCCGGTCGTTGAGGGTGGAGGCCTCGCCGGTGGTGCCGCAGATGATGAGGGCGTCGGTGCCCTGTTCAATTTGCCAGTCGATGAGCCTCCCCAGGGCGGGGAAGTCCACTTTTCCGGAAGAAAAGGGCGTCACCAAAGCGACGCCCGAGCCTGTGAACAATGTCATATAAAGATCACCTCTTGAATCTGACGGCGATCCCGGTCTTTTAACGCCCCGGGGAGGGCTTTCCGTCTCTGCGGGCGGAAGGGCCTCCGGTGAGGCGGGGAAAACGGCGGCCGGGATCACTTAATAAGCAATTCGGCAATCTGGACGGCGTTGGTAGCCGCGCCTTTTCGGATATTGTCTGCAACAATCCAAAGATTGAGCCCGTTCTCTATGCTTTCATCTCTGCGGATGCGCCCGACAAAGACTTCGTCCTTGCCGGCGGCGTCTCTGGCCAGGGGATAGACGTTGTTGGCCAGGTCGTCCAGCACCACTATGCCGGGGAAGCTTTCCAGCAGCCTGCGTACATCGGACAGCTCAAAGGGTTTTTCGAATTCCAGGTTGACGGACTCGCTGTGGGATTCAAAGACCGGCACCCGCACGGTGGTGGCGGTGACCCGTATGCTGTCGTCGCCCAGGATCTTTTTGGTTTCGTTGACCATTTTCATTTCTTCTTTGGTATAGCCGTTCTCCAGGAAAACGTCTATGTGGGGCAGGCAGTTGTTGGCGATGGGATGGGCGTAGGCCTGGCAGAGATCGTTGCCCTTCAGCCCTTCCTTCAGGTCGTTGATGCCCTTGAGCCCGGAGCCGGATACGGCCTGGTAAGTGGAAAAGACCACCCGCTTGATCTGATAGACATCGTGGAGGGCCTTCAGGGGCAGCATGGCCTGGATGGTGGAGCAGTTGGGGTTGGCGATGATGCCCTTGTTCCACTTGACGTCCTCCGGGTTCACCTCCGGTACCACCAGGGGAACGTTGGGGTCCATGCGCCATGCGCTGCTGTTGTCTACCACCACGACGCCGTGGGCTGCGGCGATGGGGGCGAATTTCTCGCTGGTACCGCCGCCGGCGGAGAACAGGGCGATATCGATGGGCTTATCAAAGGAATGTTCTGTCAGCTCTTCCACTATGTAATCCTTTCCTCTGAACGTGACGGTAGTGCCTGCGGATTTTGCCGAGGCCATCATGTAAAGGTTTTCAAAGGGGAAATCTCTTTCTTCCAAAACCTTGAGGAAGGTGCTTCCAACTAATCCTGTGGCCCCGACAATGGCCAGATTCGGTTTTTTGTTCATGGTATTACCTCCCGTAAAATAATTGTAGATAATTATATACCCCTTTGCCGGAAATGTTAAGAGTTTTTTTCTGAGAAAATTTTCTTTTTTTACCCGCTGTGGTATAATATAATAATTGTAGATTCTCCGCCGGAAGCAGGGGGAGGAAGACGGCGGCAGGCATTCCTCCGGCAGCGGGGCCCGGGTCCTGCATCCTTCCGCTGTCCGGGGCGGGATCTATAGTAATCATAATATTTCCAAAGAGGCATCTTTGTGAAGGGGAAAGGGATTTTTTTATGTTGACTTGGTTCGAAGGCATTTTTCTGGGGCTGGTACAGGGGCTGGCGGAGTTTCTGCCTATCAGCAGCTCCGGTCATCTGGCGGCGCTGCAATACATTTTCGGGATAGAAGGGGAGAGCGTGCTGCTTTTTGCGGTGCTGCTCCATGTGGGGACCCTGTTCTCGCTGCTGGCGGTCTATTACAAAGATTTGTGGGAGCTGCTGAAGGAGCTCTGCTTTACCATAAAGGATCTATGTACAGGGAAGGGCCTGCGGATCAACTGCAACGAGACCCGGCGTCTGGGCTTTATGATCATTGCGGCCACCATTCCCACGGCGATCATAGGGCTGCTCTTCAACGATTTCTTCAGCTCCGCCTACAATTCCATGTATGTGGTGGCGGGAGGACTGGTCTTTACCGGCGTTCTGCTGATGGTGGCGGACCGCATGGGCCGGAAGGGGCGGCGCAAGGACGTGAGGACCATGAAGTTCCGCAATGCGGTGCTGGTGGGGATATTTCAGGGAATCGCCATCCTGCCGGGAGTTTCCCGCTCCGGCTCCACTCTCTTCGGCGGTCTCTTCGGCGGCCTGAACCGGGAGCTGGCGGTGCGCTTCGCTTTCCTCATCTCCGTGCCTTCCATTCTGGGGGCTGTCATCCTGGAAGCGCCGGAGGCCTTTGAAGCGGGCATGGACCTGTCCCTGCTGGGGCCGGTGATGGCGGGGATGGCGGTGGCGGCGGTCTCCGGCTTTGTGGCCATAAAGACCATGATAAAGGTGGTATCCAGAGGCAAGCTCAGCTACTTTTCCTATTATGTCTGGGCGGCGGCTCTGGCTCTGATCATATATATGGCGGCGGCTTAAGGGCGGCCGGGAAGAGGAAGGGAAAGCGATGGCGGAACAGAAGAGAAAGCCGGGAAGGCCTCCCGGTTCGAAGAATAAGAACGGAGGGAGCGGCGGGAAAAGCGCCTCCTCCGCTGCGGAAAAAAAGGAGAGGGTGCGGCTGACTGCGGAGCAGCTGGCCAAGAAGAAGCGCATAAAGGACGAGGTCTGGGCCATAGTGCTGCTGGCCCTGGGGGCTTTTCTGGTCATCTCCATGCAGACAGACGCCACGGGGGCCATGGGACATGCCATACAGACTTCTTTTAAAGGCTGCTTTGGCTTTCTGGCTTTTATCCTGCCTTATTATCTGCTGCTGTACGGGTTTTTGCTCTTTCTCCGGCGGACGGCCCACATAGGGGGACGCTCGGTCTTCTTCCTCATCCTGGTGTATCTGATGGCGGCTGTATTGAATTCCGCCCGCTTTTTGAAGGATGTCGGCGCATATGAATGGAACACTGATTTCATCGGAGAGCTTTTCCGCTCCGGCGTGGAGCTGACGGGGGGCGGCGTTTTCGGCATGACGGTGTGCCTGCTTCTGGACGGAGTCATAGGGGTCACGGGGATCTGCATCCTCTGCGGCGTGGCGGCCCTCATTTCCCTGATGATGGTGATAGACACGCCGTTTTCCCAGTTCTTTGACGCCTGGAAGCTGAAGCGTCAGGCGGCGCGGCAGGAGCAGGAGGAGGAGGACGAGACCATCCGGGAGGCCCAGGCCCTGATGGCGGCGG
>JAUNBO010000152.1 GCA_030527065.1 Bacillota bacterium
CGTCCGGCGTCTGTGAGTTTAACGCCTCCTGCCACTGAGGCGCTTCAAGGGCGTCCAGGAGGAAACAGAGCTGTGCGCCGGTGCTGTAGGGGATCTGGAACCAGAAGGATTCCGCACCGACGCCCTCCCGGTACAGCGGAACCACCTCGCTGAAAGGGACATTCTGCCGGTTATCATAGTACATCACTCCGTAATCATAGCCCGCCAGGCGAGAGGCGGCGATGCATGCGTACTGGGCAGTCCCTTCGGCGGTCTCCCGGGAAAGCTCCACCTCCATGAAGGTGGGATTGGCAGCTATCCGCTGCTCAGTGGCCTGGATGTATGCTTGAGCCGACTGGAGGAGAAAGCTGCGGTCCGGATTTTCCCTTTGCAGCTCAGCCTGGATATCGCTCAGGCTGGCAAAGCTCTGCTCCATCAGGTCAAAATCCCGTGAGGTGAGGCTGTCGATCAGCTCCTGCGGGGAAAGATCGCCGCCGTCATTGGTCTCCCAATGGTTCTGCATATAATAATGGAAGGCTTCGTGGGTCAGAAAAGTGATGAAGTGTTCGCTGGAATACTGTGCGTCCAGGGCTTCGTGGGTGTACTTGAGGAAGTAGACGTCCTGCCCCCAGAAATGATACTGTTTGCCGATGGTATTGAAGTTGCCCTCCAGCATCAGCGACCAGACAGAGGGGGTCAGGGGCGACAGGCGGTAGACGGAGTCCAGCACAAAATCGGAAGGCAGGGAGACCCGGGCGCCGACAGGAAAGGGCGGCGCAGAGCCGGCATTGACAAGGTAAGAGGTCCTGGTGTCTTTGGAAATCAGCAGAAGGGTTTTATCCGCCAGGGTATATCCGGACCACAGGGGACCGTCGGCATTCTCCGCCGCCAGGACGGCGTTCAATTCTGCCAGGACCCTCTGGTCGTATCCGTTCAGGGATCCGTAGTCGGCGCCGGATTTGTTTACAGCAAGAGCCCCGCAGCACAGGAGAATCAGCGCAGCGATCACGATGACAATATATTTTCCGGCTCTTCTTCTTTTCATCAGGGCGTCTCCTTCTTTACGACTTATTCGCCAGCGTCTATGCGCTTCCCACCCTATTCCAAGGGTATGAGCCCACTCATATGATAACACAGCCGCCGGAAGACAACAAGGCCCGCTCCCGTGGCGGCAACCATCGGAGCGGGCCGGTTCTGTATTCAAAAACTGGGAAAGGGGCGATCCCCGCCGCAAACCGAAACGGCTGCGCCCTACCGTGTGAGGGAAAAGGTTACAGTAACGTCTTCCGCACCGAGCGAGGGTCTCAGAACTGCTGCGCCCAGGCCTTCAGCTCGGCTTCACTTACGCCGCTGCGGAAGAGCTTTCCCGCTTTCAACACTGCGCCTTTGCAGGAAGGAGCGAGCTCTGCGTTGGTTTTTCCCATACCGCTGCCGCCGGAGGTGGCGAAGGGGACGATGGTTTTGCCGTTCAAGTCGTACTGCTCCAAAAAAGTGTTGATGATGGTGGGCGCCACATACCACCAGATGGGGAAGCCCACATAGACGGTGTCGTACTGCGCCATATCCTCCACCCGGTTTGCCACAGGCGGACGGAACGCCTTATCGTTCATCTCTATGGTGCTGCGGCTTTTCTTGTTTGTCCAGTCGAGATCGGCGGAGCTGTACGGCTGCTCCGGCTTTATCTCGAAAAGGTCTGCGCCTGTGGCGGCCGCCAGCTTCTTTGCCAGTGCCGCAGTGACTCCGCTTGCGCTGAAATATGCAACCAATGCCTTACTCATAATGACTCCTCCTTGTTTCAGATACTCTTTGCGGAAGCTTCCGCCCTTACCGGCCGGTGTGGCGTCCCGGCAGCCCTGCAGGGCGATGTGCCCCGCACCGGGAATGACACAAAGCTCCCCACTTACAGGTTTATAATCATTATAGAACCTAAAGCCAGGTTCAGGTCAATAGCTTTCTCAAAAATTTTAAGGATATTATCTTTGTCCACGTTTCCTGGTTGGTACAATTTTTTGTGTCCTGTTTGCTTTTTCGTCGTAGGGTGCACTATCATCCCAAAGAAGTTGTTGCTTTTGAGCCAACGGTAATAGTGCTCTGTCTTCGGCTGTGTCATGGCATTGCTCATTCGCCGGCGCCTTTCGCTCACACGTCAGATTTCATATACGGTATCCTGAAATCGTCGAGATGCTTCTTGAATTTATCCTGAGCCGCAAGGCAGGTATCGCACAGAAATCCCTGCTCGGACTTCCATTCCTTGAGCCCTCTGTAGTAGTACAGCTTCAGTTCCTCGTCAATCATAAACGGGACGATGTTATTCCGCAGGCACTCCTTGAACAGAACGAGCCTGCCGACCCGTGTACGATACTATTTATCGAAAATTTGCCGATACAGGCAAAAATAGAACCCTTGCCCCGGAGCGTTAAAGGCAACAGGAATGATTCTGTTGGTTCTGTATAAATCCCATTAATAACTGCAAATAAATCATCCCGACACAGGTATGTAAAACAGAGCCTGAGGCCGCGAAGCACTGCTCGCTGTCTGCATTACAACACCAGGCGTCCCCACCGTACTCTGCACTATAAGACGCCGGAGCAGTTCAAGGCTGAGCATATCAGGTGCTGATTTCCATATGGATTTTGGACAAAGGGGTTCGAATACCTGCGATTTTGATTTTTTGAAGCCAATATTTAGCTTTTTTGTCATAGCAGCACTTTCTTATTCCTCCCTTGCGAGGATGGAGAAAGCATTGGTTTATCAAGCTTTGGGGAGAATAGAAAAGATCAGATTTCTGGACAGTCCAATCAAACTGCTCAAAACTCTGACCTTCATCCAACTCTTGTTGACTGTTGGGGAACATTCTGCTATAATTATCATACATAAAGTTCCCCAAGGAGGAGCGGATATGCCAGCTCAATTTAACGAAATACAAGAATTGCTCAGAAATCGCGCAGACCTTACTACCAGACTGAATTTAATGCCCTATGACGGGACTCCCGAAATCAAGGAACGCGGGGACGGAAAATATCTCTATGTGAGAAAGCGTGCCGCAGGCAAGCTGACTTCAACCTATGTAGGTCCCTATACCGAGGAACTGTACAACCTGCTTCTTCGTAACGCCAGAGAAGCCCGTGAAATCAGGAAAGAGCTGCGCAGCGTCGAGAAACGGCTCGTAGCTGCCGGATATGCGGAAGATGAGCTGTCTGCCGAGGTCATAAAAAACATCGAATTTGCACGGGCAAATATGAAGATGAATATCTATGACCAAGCTGTTCTGGAGGGCGTCGCAACCTCATTCCCGCAAACGGAGGAAATCATAGAAAACGGAAAAGTCAACGGTATGACAGCCTCCGATGTGCAGAAGATTCTGAATCTGAAACACGCATGGGAGTTTATCCTCGACCGGGATGTGGTTGCCAGCCGCTCCGACTACTATATGCTCAGTCACATAGCGCGGCTTGTAAACGAGGGCTTCTTTGCAGAGGGCGGGCGCATCCGGGGGGTTCCTGTGACGATTGGCGGCTCTTCCTATATTCCACCTCTGCCGAATGAACTGGATGTGAAGAACCGCATCCGGGAAATCACAGAGGAGACAGACGAGCCAATCGACATTGCCATAAAGCTATGCCTGTACTGTATGAAAGCACAGATATTCCTTGACGGGAACAAGCGGGCATCCGTAATATTTGCAAACCACTATCTCATTTCTCATGGAGGCGGCTTCCTTGTCATTCCCGAAAAGGATGTCCCGGAGTTTAAGAAAATGCTCGTAGAATACTATGAAGGCGAGGAGCGTTCTGCGATTGCTGATTTCATGAAACAGCGGTGCTGGAAAACCATGCAGGTCTAAATCGGCAACCCTTCGCTTTAGATTTAAACGGTATCCCTGATGATTCTTGAAAATGCCGGCGACTGTCTTTCTACTGGTGTTCAACTTAATTGCTATCACTGCGATTGTTTCACATGGATTTTCCTTGCTGCCCAGCGGCTTTCCCAGACCGCCCTCACTGTTTGGCAGCGGATTCTGAGAA
>JAUNBO010000153.1 GCA_030527065.1 Bacillota bacterium
CTGCCGCTGCCGGCCCGGGACCCGTCGCGGCAGATTTTCCCGGGAATCAGCTCCGGGTGTCCAGATAGCCGATGCGCAGCTCGGCCCAGGGGTACTGGGTCATGTATTCGCCGAAATAGGAGTTGATGGCCGCGATGTCCTTCCTTTGAAAGCGGTACATATCGCAGTCCAGCCGCTTGGTGTCTATGCAGAAGCTGTTGCGCCTTTTGACGAACAGGTCTTCCACCCCGGATTCCTGCAGGATGTGGCTGAGGTCGCTGATCAGGTTCCGCAACTGGCTGCGCAGGGAAGGGGTGTCCGGCGCATCCTCCCACAGCACGGCGCAGAGCTCCGCCGTGTTGCAGGAAGCCCCCTGCCGGTCCACAAGGTAGGCCAGCAGCTCCTTGGTCTTGGAGTAGCGGAACTTTACGGGATGGTCGTCTATGAAAAACTCAAAATTGCCGAAGGTCTGGGCCCGGGCCCGCTGAGTGGGCGCCGGGGGCTGCTGCGGGTTTTTGATGTATTCCAGCTCCGAGCGGACGTCTCCGGCGGAAAAGGGCTTCATGAGGTAGCCGGTGGCGTGGAGCCGGAAGGCGGTGACGGCGTATTGGTCGTAGGCCGTGACGAACACGACGGAGCAGCGGGGCCGGAGCTCCCGGATGGCCTTGGCCAGGGAAAGGCCGTCCATGGGGGACATGCGGATGTCCAGGAAGGCTGCGTCCGCCGGATTGGCCTTCAGCCATTCCAGCGCATCCAAAGGAGAAAGGAAGTATTCTGCGGCAGTCACCTCCGGGCATGTGCGAAGAGCCTCCTTCATTTCGTCCAGGGCGATCTGTTCATCGTCCACGCATATCACTTTCATTGCTGGGCCTCCTTCGGGATGTAAATGGTGTTTTTTGTTCCTGCGCCGGGCCGGATTTCTGTTTCCAGCCTGCCGCCGCACATGGCGGCCAGCCGGCTGCGGAGGTCGGAAATCTCCGGGGAGGGGGTTTCGGGGCCTGTTTCTGCGGCGGAAACGCAGACCGGACCGCCGTCCTCCACGCAGACCGTGAACTCCCGGGTGCCCTCCCGGCTGGAAATGCGGACAATGCTGCTCTCAGCCGGGCCGGCTGCGCTGCGCCGGATGGCGCTTTCCACCAGGGGCTGCAGCGAGAGGGCCGGCAATGAAAAGTCCGCAGCCTCCGGGTCCAGGGATACCCGCACGTTAGGATAGCGGACGGCCTGGATATTTAAATAGTAGCGAAGATGCTTCAGCTCCTGTGTGAAGGGGATGGGGCCGGGCTCTGTGAGGGACGCCATGTTGCCCCGCAGATAGTGGGAGAAATCCAGCACCAGCTCCTGGGCCCTGGGATTGCCGGCGCAGAAGTGCTGGATGGCGTTGAGGGCGTTGAAGAGGAAGTGGGGCTGGAGCTGCCGGAGCAGGGCGGCGGCCTGGGATTCGGCGGTTTCGTTTTGCCGCTTCTCTGTATTTTGAGGTTCTTGTGCGGATTGCATTTAACACGGCCTCCTGTGAAAAAGATAAGGGGAAGTGCTTTGCCGGCGATTCCCCTTTGTTTTTGCAGCTGGCTGGCCTTCCCGGCGGAGAGGCCCCTGTAGCTTTGCGAGGCTGCCTTTCGGCAGTTGTGCCTATGATTCAGTTGTGTCCATGATCCAGACGGCAAGAGCACTGCGTGGGCATGTGGCCTTGCCCGTTGAAGTCATGCAAATAAATTATACAGCCTGCCGGCGTAAATTGCAAGAAAAACTTTTACATTTTATTCCAGATTATAAATAAAAAAATGTATATTCAAGTGTCCGGTGACATTTCGGGGAATCTTTTGGAGCAAACCGCTCCGAAACGGGGCCCAAGCTGCAACACCGCCAGGGCCCCCGTTGCAGCAAAGGACTGGAAACCCGGACGCCGCCCAATCGGGAACTGTGGGTATCCGGCCCTCCAAAAGTTGCTCATGCTTTCCGTCACCGCCTTTTCTCCCTGCCGGATACCTGCCGTATAACAAATACGCAGAGGGGCACAACTGATTTATTCATTGCTGTAAATCTGATGTTGAATTTTACAACGGAATGCGTTATGCTATATGCAGAAAGGAGTTGAATCATATGCCGAACATCAAACCCATTTCCGATTTGCGGAATTACAGCGAGGTATTGAACGATGTATCCGTGGGCGCCCCAATCTTTCTGACGAAAAACGGGCGCGGAAAATATGTGATTTTGGATATGTACGATTATGAAAAAACACAGGCCGCCCTCCGGCTGATGAACGAGCTGGCGAAAGGCCGCCGGTCCGGCGAGCAGGAGGGCTGGCTGACGCCTGAGGAAGTGAGGGCGCATTTCCGTGCAAGAGCAAACGAAGTATAAAATCCATTACTCAAAGCAATCGCAGCGGGATTTGGACGAAATCTGGGACTATATTGAAACAGAACTTCAAAACCCGTCGGCTGCCGGCCGCATTGTGGGTGAAATTATGGACTCCATTGACCGTTTGGCGGATTTTGCGGAAATGGGTGCGCCTTTGTCCTCCATTACTTCGGCAGAAGAAGATTACCGATTCCTTGTAAACGGAAGTTATCTTACATTCTACCGTGTGTCTGACCGGGAAGTCAATGTAGACCGCATCCTCTATGGACGCCGGGATTATCTACATGTCCTTTTTGAGAATGCACAAGAGAAAACTCGCGGGTGAACCGCACTTACGCAGGCTTTTTCAAGCCTGTTTTTGCTGGCGTTATTTCTTTTCTTCGCTTCTTGGCGAAATAAAAGGCCCGCTTTTCTATCCACTACTCCGGCATCATCTGCGACACCGCCCTTTAAGATGAAATTGTCCTTATACTTTGACAGGGAAACACGCTCTAAAAAGCGTTCCATGCCGTAATTGCGGATCAGCAGTGCGGCGCGGTTGCTGTCGCTCTTTGACAGATTGCGGATTTTGTCCTTTAACTGCCTTGATGTTCTGATCATTACAATAGCACCCCCATAATTTCGCGGGCTTGCCGTTCAATACGCATTGTCCCCGCATATTTCATCAGCGTCGGAATATTCTTTTTCTTTCGTCTTGCGTATTGCTGCACCGCATAGGTGAATACGGCAATATCCATTTCCGAACGCTTGCGGATAATATCGCAAATAGTACGCTCCATATCATAGACCCTTACGGTATGCCCGCCGTGTGAGGGCATTTCACATAAGCCCACGCTATACCATTCTTTTTTGACATAGTAGACCTTTACTCCCCTTTTCGTCAGACCTCCGCTGTTGTAGCTTGCCGCAACGGTAACGGTAAAGGGCATTGGCTCTTTCTCCGCGAGATCGTGAAGATATAACGCCGCTTCATGGGAATAAATCGCCTTTGGAAATTGCGCTTGCAGCAGATACATTTCGTCTGTTAAAATATTCGGCGAAACATACACGCCATGCGCCGCCTTTTCAAGCCCCGCTTTTTTCACATATTGATAAAAGTATTCTTTTGAAATACCCGCAGCGATCACATCAGCCGTTTTCAAAATGCCATTGTTTTCTTCAAGCATTTTTTCAATCATATTTTGCTTCAAAATTATCACCAACTTTCACGCTGATATTATAGCCCAAAATCAGCGCGAAAGTCAACACGCCCGGAAAAATTATCTGATTTTTGAAAACAAAACCCGCCGCGCTTGCCGTTCCTGTTCCCGCATCTTGCTTTTCAACGGGCAGAGAATACTGTCAACATTCTTTTTGATATTGCGATGCCTGCGAGGGCGGATGTCAAACCTGGAAAGGCTGAATGAGCGTTTCCTAAAAAAATCCGCCGATATCATGACTTTTCCAAGCCATAAATATCGGCGCTTCGTGTCCGTACTGTGTTTTATCAGGTATCCGATCCTCGGGCGAGTGTAGCAATAAGCCACAAGGTTTTGGCCTTGTGGCTTATTGTTTTGGTGGAGATAAGGAGGTTCGAACTCCTGACCTCTTGACTGCCAGTCAAGCGCTCTCCCAGCTGAGCTATACCCCCGCACCGGGCACTTA
>JAUNBO010000154.1:0-1513 GCA_030527065.1 Bacillota bacterium
CCAGGAAGGCCCGGACGCCAAAGCCTGCCACTTCTTCTGCTTTTTCCGCCGGGGCAAGGGCGGGCGTTGCAGGGGAACTGAGATCGAAGGGCTTGTCTTGTGCCCTTTCTCCCGGGGCGAGGGGGGGAGCCGGGGTTTTCCAGCTTTGAGATTGCTCCCAGGCTTCCCGGAGGGAGTGGGAGATGGGATGATTGGAGGAGCTTTCTGCCCGGGCGGCCAGCTCCAGCAGGACCTTTTGTCCTTCCGTGAGGACGGCGGACGGGGGCGCTGTTGCCGGGGTGACGGCGGGGAATCCGGTTGCCGAAGCTTCTGCTGTCGTGGTATCGGCCGGAATCTCCGCTGTTGAGGCTTCTTCTGACGTGGCGGCGGGAGCTGTCGCTGCCAGCCGGGTGAGGAAGGCTTCTGAGGGACATATCTCCCGCACCCGGAATACGCCTTTTGTGAGGGTGCCGGTCTTATCCAACACCACGGTATCCGTCCGGGCCAGAGCTTCCATGTAGTTGCTGCCCTTTACCAGAACGCCCTGACGGGAGGAAGCCCCCATGCCTGCAAAAAAGCTGAGGGGCACAGAGATGACCAGGGCGCAGGGGCAGGAGATGACCAGAAAGACCAGGGCCCGGTAGAGCCAGTCGGAAAACAGGGCTCCCGGCAGGACCAAAGGGGGAATGGCCGCCAGAAGGATGGCCGCCGCCACCACGATGGGCGTATAGTATCTGGCAAAGCGGGTGATGAACCTTTCCGAGCGGGACTTTCTGTCGCCGGCTTCTTCTACCAGCTTCAGTATTTTGGCTACGGTGGATTCTCCGTATTCCCGGGCCACCCGTATGGTCAGCAAGCCCCTTTGGTTGATGCAGCCGCCGTGGACGAAATCTCCCGGCCCCACCTGGAGCGGCAGGGATTCTCCTGTGAGGGCGGAGGCGTCTATGGAGGAGGAGCCTTCCAGAACGTCGCCGTCCAGGGGGATCCTTTCTCCTGCCTTTACGACGATCAGCGCTCCCACAGGGACCTGGGCGGCGTCCATGGCCGTCAGCCGGTCCCCGTCCTTTACGTTGGCCTGGTCCGGGCGTATGTCCATCAGCTCCGCTATGGAGCGGCGGGACTGGAAGACTGCCAGGTCCTGGAACCATTCGCCTATCTGGTAGAACAGCATCACCGCCACCCCTTCCGGGTATTCCCCGATACAAAAGGCTCCTATGGTGGCGATGCCCATGAGGAAGTTTTCGTCGAAGACCCGGCCCCGGAACAGGTTTTTCAGTGCCTGGAGCAGCACGTCGGCGCCGGCGGTGAGGTAGGCGGCGGCGAAGAGGAACAGCGAGAGGATGTGCAGAGGCTGTCCGGTCAGGCCGAAGCTGAGAAGGCCGTGGTCCGCCAGCAGGGCCAGGACCAGCAGGACGCCGCCGACGCCGAAGCGCAGGAGGCGCTTATGGTTTGCGCTTTCTCCGTGGCTGTGGTCGTGGCCGCAGCCGCAGGTATGGGAGTGCCCGTGGTCGGCATGGTCGTGTTGGTGCTGATG